>JAQZAX010000099.1 GCA_029239455.1 Anaerocolumna sp. | reverse complement strand
CAGGCTCATCCATTGCGTGAAAATTCACTGGCTCTTTTAAAATTCCAACGCAGATAGAAGCTTCATTTACATGTTCTACATCAGCATGTGGAATAGCAATATTAATTCCACCAGTAAATAAACCGGTAGGGAATACAGCCTCTCTGTCAAGGATTGCTTTTTTGTATGTATCTTTTACAAGACCTTTTTCACAGAGCAAATCTGCAATGTTTGAAAGAACTTCAACATTCGATGTGTTACCTTCTAATTTTAAAATTTGTGATTCATTAAATTTTATATCGCTCATAATCGTCTCATTTCTCTAATCTAGTTTTGCTTCAATCTCTTGAATGGATTTTCTGATTTCTTCTTCATTTTCATTCAATATATCTTCCTTATTGAATATTCCTGAAGCGATTCCAGCAAAAGATGCTCCTGCATCAAAGTATTCCTTAACATTCTCGGTATTTACGCCACCTACGACCATTAATGGCATTTTACCAAGAGGTGCCTGAATATCTGTTATATACTTGCTCCCTAATCTGCCTGCCGGAAATACTTTTACGATGGATGCACCATCTTCAAAACTTTGGTTTATTTCTGTTGGTGAAAATGCACCTGGTACAGAGACAACCCCATGCTCATTACATAAATCAAGTATTCTTTTACTAAACATAACTGGTGATAAAATGAATGCTGCACCTGCCTCAATAACTGCTTTTGCCTGATCGTAGGTAGTAACGGTTCCTGCACCTACGGATATGGAATCACCGAACTCCCTGCTGATCTTTTCAATGGTAGATACAGCCTCCGGGGAGTTCATTGTGATTTCAACCGCCTGCAGTTTTGACCCCACTAGGTTTTTAACAACAGTTCTTACTTGTGAGTAGGTATAACCTCTTAAGATGACAGTGACTTTTGGGAAATTATTAATGTCCATTTTTCCAACTCCTTTCTTGTCTATATATAGAGCAAGAAACGTGCCAACTATCTGTCTGATTTTGTAGAAATATATAGAATTTTTAAAATTTCTTCTGCCGAATTACTATTTCTTATAGCTAAAATCAAGCTTTCATCGGAAATTATTTTATATAATTGTTCAAAATATTTTTTTGAATCTTCATTAAGTGCCAATACAAAAACAACGTCAACAGTATTTGTTCCATCCCAATTTACGGGTTTGGCTAATTTGGTAATGTATATGACTGGTTTTGTAACCAATTCTGTATCTCCATGAGGAATCGCAATGCCACCCTTTAAATAAGTGGTCATTAACCCCTCCCGTTTATAGACACTTAATAAAAATTCAGGTTTTACATTACCCTGTTCGACCATTTTCTGTATAGAATTATCTATAATCTCATCTTTAAAATGAAACTTTGGATTTACCAGAATATTTTCACCGCAAATGACATCTCCTAAATCCACTCTATTAGACATGGTCCTGGCTTTTAGTATTTTTCTTAAAGCAGAGATACCATTTGCTCGGTAGATTTCCGGTACTGAAAAGAAAGGATATTTTTCAGCCTTAGGATCTATGGTTCCAACAATCGCTAAGATATTATATTTATCTTCGAGGGAGGCAATAATATTTTCAATTTTTGAATCTTCGATATAACCTCTTGTTAAAATTTGCACCGAATAAAGGCTTGCGTCTAATTGATTCTGAAGATGGGTCCTGATATTTCTGGCTGCTCCTTCTCCTGTGATACAAAGACATACAATTGCATTTTCTTTCTGTTGTTCTATTTTTTTAACAGAAGATGTTATGGTGTTTTTAACATCTAAATCCTGAATAATTGTATCAATATCTTCATCCGTCCATAATACTTTTCTGATGCATTCAATTACCATTAAGGTATCTGTTCTGCCAACAATGCCAACCATGATTCCTGTTTCCTGTTCAATGCGATCCTTTATGGTCATTAAGGAGCCCATATCCGCAAGAATAATACAACCTCTTCCCTGATCAATCTGGCGAACTGCCTGTACTGCTTTTCCAGCCATCTCCTGCGGGGTGTCCTTATAATCAGTCTCTAGCCCAACAGCATGATTAACGCCCATAATGATATTTGCAACTTCAGCCATACCGCAGGCAACATGCCCATGAGAAGCCACCAGCACCGCAATTTTACCCTGGGACATGGTTTCCTGCCTTTGGAATTTTCTAAAATACATGACCAGGAAACCTATTTCTTCCTCATTTATTTCAATATAATATTTTTTCTTAATTTCTTGTATAATTTCTTCCGCAATCTTATAGTCTTCGGGATATAAATCCCTTATATTTTTCATGCCCGAGCGTATGGCTCTGCCTTTGACCTTCATTCTATCTATTGCCATATTCATATGTATGGCTAAAGGGAAAATCAGAGAAGACTCTAACAGTGGCAGTTTTTTCTTAGCTAATGTATATATATCTTTCGTTATATTTAAAACATCTTCCCCAACGATGTTGGCAACCTCTTCCATACTAAATCGTGATTCTTCCACTTCCTTAATATGAAGGTAAAGACTTGACTCAATCTCATTGGATAGTATTGCTTCAATCTCAGCTTCTTCTATCCCATCCTTTTTTAGCTGCTCATATTTACTTTCCACTTTATCATAAATATCCCATCCTTCTTTAAAATCAGCCGTGGGATATAAATCATTTTCTTCTGAGGAAAAGTGCATTTCCCCATGAATCAAGGCATTCAGCTCCTTGGAAACTTTCTCTTTTTGATATTCTTTTTTCATGGATTCAGCCAGACAATATAGTCCAACAATTATCTTCTTCGTCTGCTTCATCTTACTCTCTAGAAATGCTTTTGCACAGCAAACCTGAATGTCTGATTTCAACTGCCCCACATTACCGGGGGATTCATTTCCAGCCAGACACTTTAATACATCTTCATTAACCCAGATATCTTTTCCCAGGCGCCTTGCCTCCATCTGAAAAAATTGATGGATAAATTGTATTTTCTCATTGATAGGGCGTTCCTTTAACGATGGAATTTCAATAATCATTGGAATTCTTCGACGAAAGGTTAAAAGTAAGGAGCTTTGGGGATTTTCCGTAGTTGCCGCAATCACCATGACTTTACTCTCCCTCTGGGTATCAACTTCTCCTAGGCGGCGGAATTTCCCTTTATCCATTAAATAAAATAAAATTTCCTGGCCTTCTGGAGGTAAGCGATGAACTTCATCCAAAAAGAGAATACCACCATCACACATTTCAACGATTCCTTTTTTATGTTCCGTTGCACCAGTAAATGCACCTTTACTATAACCAAATAATTGAGCTAGTAATAATTGAGGATTATCTGCGTAGTCCGCACAATTGAATTGAAAAAACGGAGCATCATCATCAAAATTATCCGTTGTAGTGGCATACTGATACATTAACTCTGCAAGCAGACTTTTTCCAACACCAGACGGTCCATATATCAGGGAATGAAGACCATTTGGTGGGTATAGAATTGCTGCCTGCGCCCGGCTGATTTGATTTTTCATACTTCCGCTATAACCGATAAACGAGCTGAAAATTTCATTTTGCTTTGTTTTAATTGATGGGTCAGGTAAATTAATATCTGAATTTTCTTCTATTTTCTTTGGAATTTCCCACGACAAAAGAACCTCTTCTTTCATCTTACCTGCTGCATATTTTCCGATGACATAACCTTTTTCATTCAGAATTTTTGTAAGTCCTCGATCAGAAATATCACCATTTTTATTTAGAATATTTTTAATATCCTCAAAAATAACTGGTTTTCTTCTCTCCCTGGAATCGGGGATCCCACATTCCTTTCGAATATTGGTAACATTTTCTCGAAATATGTTTAAGGATATGGAAATCTCTTCATCTGTCAAAGGGTTCTTTGCATCTTCATCTTTTATCATCTTTAATATGGCATTTTTCATTAAACTTCATCCTCTCAATTTCTGCCTGGTGAAATCAGTACTCCATTTTATCTTATTACATATCATTATCCTAATCTTTCACCCAAATAATTTCCGCCCTCCTGCGTCTTTTATCCCTAATATATTTCTATATTTGGCTACGGTTCTTCTGGAAATTTTGAGTCCTTTCTTATTCAGAATATCCGCAATCTTCTGATCGCTTAATGGGTTTTTCTTATCTTCTTCCTCTACCAGCCGAACAATTTCTTCTTTTACTCCTTCGGCTGCCATCATACTGTTTTCTTCTGTTGTCTCGATTCCTTTGGAGAAGAAATAATTCATAGGGAATACACCCCAGGTGCATTGAAGATATTTTCCTTTTACCGCCCGGCTAACTGTAGATTCATGAATGCCGATAATTTCTGCCACATCGATTAATCGCATGGGCTTTAATGACCGTCCGCCATAAAAAAACGCATCCTGGATATCCACGACTGCTTTCGTTACACTTAACAAGGTTTCATTTCGCTGTGAAATACACTTTTTAACCCATTCAGCTTGCGCTATCTTAGAATTTACATAGTCTTTGGTTTCTGCAGAATATTCTCCTGCAAGCATACTGCGATAGTAATTGTTAATAGAGATATTAGGATATAAATACTCATTTAATAGTATCTCATAATAACCTTCCAGTTTTACCACGGTTACATCAGGTACAATATAATTAAGATTCTCTCTTGAAGTAAAGCTATTGCCTGGTTTCGGATTCAAGGATTTTATAATTTCAATTTCTGTTAGAATTTTATCCACTGGTAGTTTCATTTTTTTTGATATAACTGAAATTTGATTTTTTGCTAACAGTTCTATATATTCTGAAATAATTATTCTAACAAGAGGTGCTTTTAGCTGTTTACGGTCCAGTTGGAGCAGTAAACATTCCTTTAGATCTCTGGCACCAACACCAGCTGGTTCTAAACTCTGTACAAGGAATAACATCTGTTCTGCTTCCTCTAAACTAATTTCAAAGTGTTTTGCAATCTCCTCAAGTTCAACTTCCAAATACCCTTTGGTGTCCAGGCAATTGGTGATATAAGATACCATCTCATATTGCTTTTTTGTGAGATTTCTAGTTACTATCTGAGACCTTAGATACTCGGACAAATCTTCTTCCTGACTTTCTCCGATTACTTCCCACATATCTCTTTCCTCGGCATCCTCAAATTCCTGTCTGGAATACACCCGGTTATGCTCCTCCTGCTGATTTAGCCAATCTATTTTTTTCTGGAAATCATTATCATTTAGCGGCGAATTCCAATCTTCCATATCAATAATTGGATTCTCCATGGCTACTTCACCAATATATGCTTCAAGTTCCTGGGCACTCATTTGTAAAATTTCAGCAGATTGAATCATTTTATGTGATAATGTTTGTTTCTGCTTCATCTCTAATTGATACTTCATCATAAATTCCACCTTGATTTATCAACATTATATCGATATTTTTAATTGTTTACCGTTAACATATCAATATATTTTCCTATAGTTATAATTATAAGCTGAATTGTCGAATACATTTATATATTGTTACTTTATTCTATCATAATTCGTATTTTACAGCTATTATATTCTTTGCTGTTATTTCTGCTGTTGTTATTTTGTCAATGTAAGTCAGCATAAATTTAACTCATGTTAGTTATTTTGTCAACTTATCTTTCTTAGATTAACATATATCTTTCTGAAATTGACATTTATCTTTCTAAGATTGACATTTATTTTACTCAGACTTACACCTGTATTACTGAGATTGGCGCTTATCTTACTGAGATCAACACCTATCTTTCTGAGATTTTTAATTTTCTGTCTAACATCATTTCATACCTGAAAGGCAAAACCAAATAAAAAGTTGATGATAGGGCAAAAAAATGCCAGGCAGTTTTATTTACTACCTGGCATTTTAATATTTATCCTATTATATTGTATTTATTTCGCTGCAGTTTTAATCGTAACTACACTTGAACCAGGTCCGGTATAAACTACGCTTCCATAATAGCCGCTGGCTCCGCTTACTTTTGTCCAATTGATATAGTTTAACCTTACATGAATGCTACAAAAAAGCTTAAGTTAAAATGAAATCTAAGTGATTCTCTGAAAACTTAACCGTAATCCCTTTTTCTTTAAAATACCCTGTGATTTCTTTCTTCATCTCTTCATAATGTCCTTCACAAGCACAATTTCCTAGTGGTTCCACCGAAAAACTCTGTCCGCCACATGCATCATGAAAATGGATTTTAAACTTTAAATCTTTTCCCTGTAATATGTGATTTAGTTCAATTACTTCATTAAATCCTATAATTATCTTGCCCATGTTTCTTACCTCTGTTATGCTTTTTGTTCACTTATTCCTATTTTTACTGTTTATATAACGCTTTCCATAACTTCACTAAATGTCTATAGATTTTATTACTTTTTACTTAATCTTACAGCAAATCATTCTTTTCTAAGGCAAGGCTTGCCGCAGGAAACGGCTTTAAGGCTCTTGGAAGAATACCCATAACATAGGCAATGAGCATACCATAATTGGTAATATAAACGCCCTGTTCTCTTGCTTTTTCTACACGGTACTGCATCTCCCTGCGGTTAATCATACATCCGCCGCAGTGAACAATAACCGCATATTCAGAGACATCCCTTGCATAACATGCTCCAGAGGACCATTCAAATTCAATTTCTCCTCCTGCAATCTGCCTGATCCACCTTGGAATTTTAACCTTACCGATATCATCCGATTGTCTGTGATGGGTACAGCCCTCTGCAATCAAAACTTTGTCTCCGGGTTTTAATTGTTCAATCCGTTTAATTCCCCTCACCATCTCTACCAGGTCTGCCTTTTGTCTTGCAAACAGAATGGAAAATGAGGTAAGAGGAATGTTAGGCGGTACATCTGCCGACACCTTTAGAAAGGCTTGAGAATCTGTAATTACAATGGCTGGCGGCGTTTTTAGCTGTTCCAGGGTAAATTTAAGTTCATGCTCTTTCGTAATCATTGCTACGGCGTCACATTCAATAATATCACGAATGGTCTGCTGTTGGGGAAGTATTAACCTTCCTTTTGGGGCTGCCTTATCAATTGGGGTAACAAGTACGGCAATTTCTCCCGGACGAATCAGATCCCCTACAAGTGCCGGTTCCACATCTTCATAATCTCCATTGGCAATAATATGCTTTTTAATATCATCAATACCAGTTTTATTTAATGTACTTGCGCATACCATTGGAATCTTTACAGACTCTTTCATCTTTTCCAAATCAATGCTGTCAGGAATTCCTATATCACATTTATTCAGAACACAAATACATGGTATTTTTCGCTGCTTTAATTCTGCAATGAAATCCATTTCAAAAGGTGTGATGCCATATTTTACATCAGCTACTACAACAGCAAAGTTACATTTACGAAGCACCTCATAAGTTTTTTCAATACGTAATTTACCAAGATCGCCTACATCATCAAGACCTGCCGTATCAATAAATACAATGGGTCCAATGGGTAAAAGTTCCATGGTCTTGTAAACCGGATCCGTCGTTGTTCCGGCAACACCTGAGGTAACGGCAATGTCTTGTCCTGTTAATGCATTAATAAGAGATGACTTACCTGCGTTTCTTCTTCCAAAAAGCCCGATGGTATACCGGTTTGCCATGGGTGTCACATTCATATTGTCCATATTACCGCTCCTTTCTAATTGTTCCTGACGGGGACGTAAGTCGCTGTGGACTTAATATTTCATCTAATGTTTTTTCATCCATTATGTGCTTCTCTAAAACGATTTCCCGAACCGTCCTTCCGGTTGTCTTACACAGTCCGGCTATTTCAGATGCTCTGTCATAACCGATATACTCAGTAAGTACCGTTGCAAGTACATAGCTTTCAAAAACTTTCTCTGTACAATTCTCTGTATTGGCTTGTATTCCTTTAATACAACGTTCTATAAATATTGGAAGCGTTTGAATTAGCAGATCAAGCATTTCAAATAGATTCTTTGCTATTAATGGCAAAAATGGGTTAAGTTCTAATTGTCCTGCCTGTGCAGCCAAAGTGACTGCCATATCATCTGCCATAATCTGAAATGCGGTCTGATTCATAGCTTCACAGATAACAGGGTTGACTTTACCAGGCATAATAGAGGACCCTGCCTGAACGGCAGGAAGTATAATTTCGCCGAATCCTGCTCTCGGGCCTGATGACAACAGCCTTAAATCATTCGATATCTTGGTGAGGTTAACCGCAGCTGCCTTTAATAATCCGGAAACCTCAACAAAAACATCACAGTTCCCCGTTGGGTCCATCATGAATTCAGCCCGGGCAAGGCCCATTCCTGTTACCTCCCGAACCTTTTCAATCATGGTAAAGATGTATTCTCTGGGAGCATTTAAACCGGTTCCCACAGCTGTTCCTCCAATATTAACCTGACGGAGGCGCTCCTCTGATTTATATAGCCGCCACCGGTCTCTTGCTATCGCCTGTGCCCAGGATCCAAACTCTTGTCCCAGGGTAACCGGCACCGCATCCTGCAATTGGGTTCTTCCAACCTTAATGATTCCTGAAAATTCCTCTTCTTTCTCCTGTAGGGCAGTTTGCAGATCCGCGAAAAGTTCTGTAACCGGCTTTAAGAGACGTATGGCTGCAATGCGCACGGCAGTAGGAAATACATCATTGGTTGATTGGTGCAGATTAACATGATCCAGGGGATGAATAATTTCATACTCTCCTTTGTTTCCGCCAAGCAGCTCTATGGCTCTATTGGCTATTACTTCATTTGCATTCATGTTAGCTGAGGTGCCGGCACCCCCCTGCATACAGTCAACAACAAACTGATCTCTAAATGCACCTGCCAAGATTTCATTGCAGGCAGTAATAATTGCTTCTGCTTTCTCTTTATCCAGCGCACCAATATCACGATTTGTCATGGCAGCTGCTTTTTTAACAGACACAAGAGCTTCCACCAGCGCCTGGTGAATGGGAATTCCCGTTATATTAAAATTATGAAGAGCCCTGGCCGTATGAATCCCGTAATAAGCGGAATCCTCTATTGGCAGTTCTCCTAACATATCATGTTCTATTCTCATAAAAGGTAACTCCTTTTTTAATCCTTCCTGACGGTTCAGGTGTCATAATATTTTTATATTTAAAAACCCTTTCCTAGTTTCCTGGAAAGGGAATTCATAATCTTCCTATTAATTTTAGCACCTGCTTAAATTATTGTCAAAATAATTAATTAAAATGTTAGTTTACTTCTAATCCATGAAAATTCCTTTACAATTCGGCTGACTCTAATGCTTTCAAGTTTTCTATTTCAATGCAGTAGTGTTTTTTAATTTGCTCTCAATGTACCTTAATATATTTTACAACAAGCTCAATTTTACTACTACTGGGTCAGCTGAAAACTCTCCCTCAGGCACAGTGCCCCAAAACCCAAAGTAGGATTGGGATAGATTCTCTCAATGCTCAGATGTCTTGCCCCCGCAATGAGATAAGCTTTCATCTTCTCTCCATAAAAATAAGGATCATTGCCCTGCACAATCCCCCATTCCATTAATAGTGCCACACTACCTGTAACAAATGGAGTTGCCATGGAAGTGCCGGACTGGGTTCTGTAACCACCTCCCGGTGCTGCTGATGTAATATCCACACCGGGTGCAACCAAATCAGGTTTTACAAATCCAGCATTTCTTGGAAATCCCCTTCCGGAAAAGAATGCCAGACTGTCATTATACGCATTGTAGGCACCTACCGTAATGGCCCTTTGGGCAGACGAAGGAACCGTCAAAGTGGTTTGCTCCGAGGGCCGCAGGAATTCCGTGTCAGGGCTTAATACGCCACCGGAAGGCAGCCATAAGTCATAATTACCAACTACAATTTC
>JAQZAX010000098.1 GCA_029239455.1 Anaerocolumna sp. | reverse complement strand
GTGGATTCTTTGGAATCAATGGATACGGTAAATGCTGTTTCATGAGCATCTGTATTATTTTGAACCATAGAATGTATCCCTAATTCTTTTAATCTCTCTCCTACAACAGGCATGCAGATTAATCCTCTGCCGTACTTAGCCATAAAGTTTATTGCTTCCGGCGTTACCTTTTCTGCTGCCATGAGCAGATCCCCTTCATTCTCCCTGTCTTCATCATCAATCACCACGATGATTTTGCCATTTTTAATATCTTCAATGGCTTCTTCAATACTGCTAAATGTATACATACAATTCCTCCATCTATTTTCTACTAACGATCATTTCCTGCATTTGTTATAGAAAGCCATTACGGCTTAAAAATTCCAGATCAATATTACAGTGTTCTTCTTGCTTTTCCTTAGGTTTTAAGAGTTTTTCTATATATTTTCCAACCAGGTCACACTCTAAATTAACATAATCTCCGACTTTTTTATTAAGTAAAGTTGTCACTTCTTTCGTATGTGGAATAATGGAAACTTTGAAAATTGTATCATCCACATAAGCAACTGTTAAACTGATTCCATCTATGGTAATGGAGCCTTTGGGTATGATATACCTTAATATCATAGCGTCTGCAGAAATTGTTACCCAGACTGCATTATCTTCTTTCTGGGTATTTCTTATGGTTCCCGTTCCATCAATATGTCCGCTTACCATATGCCCGCCCAAACGATCGCCTACTTGTAATGCCCGTTCAAGGTTTACTTTATCACCCTGTGAAAGCCCGGACAGACTACTCTTTCTCATAGTCTCAGCCATTACATCTACTGTAAAACTGTTGTCATAAATTTCTGTAACGGTAAGACAAACTCCGTTGGTACTTATACTATCGCCATTCTTAGTTCCCTCAAGTATTCTACTTGCACCGATAATTATCTTTGCAGATTTCGTGGATTTTATCACTGCTTTTACAGTTCCTACTTCTTCAATAATTCCTGTAAACATGGTAGCTTCACTCCTTTCATACTAATAAATATTTTAGGCATTTGTGAAACTTCAAAATATTTATTATTTGTGATACAACTTATACAATTCCCTATGTTAAATACCATTAATTTTTCTGGTTATCTAATATATCCTTCCATCATAATGTCTTCTCCAAATCTATGAACTTTAAGTTCATTCAGCATGATTGCATCTTTCATAAACTCTATGCCAAGCCCGCCTACCGGCGTTTTAGCTGTACTTCCTCCAATTATTTTAGGTGCAATAAATACATTTACCTTATCAACAATACCATCTTGCAGCGCAGAATAATTTAATTCACTGCCCCCTTCTACTAGAATGCCGTCTATCTTATCTTCTCCCAGCTTTTTCATCAGATATTTAAGGTCCACCCGGTGATTTTTTACCGGATTTATTATTACTTTTGCACCCATTTCCTCCAGCCTTCTTAGTTTTTCTTTGGAGGCCAGCTCCGTTGTTGCTATGATGGTTCTGGCTTTGGAGGTAAGATTTAAAACATTGGCATCTAGAGGAATTCTGGCTTTCGTATCTACTATAATTCTGACAGGATCTCTACCCTGTATATCTTTTAAGCGTGTCGTAAGACTTGGATTATCTTCTAAAACAGTTCCTATTCCTACCATAATAGCTGAATACCGGTTTCTTAACCGGTGAACATAGTTTCTTGATTCTTCACTGGTTACCCATTTAGAATCACCAGTTCTTGTGGCTATTTTGCCGTCTAATGTCATTGCAGTTTTTAACAAACAAAAGGGAAGTTTTTTGGTGATATATTTAAAAAATACTTCATTTATTTTCTCACTTTCCTCTTCTAATAATCCAGTTACTACTTCAACTCCATTTTCTTTCAGTATCCTGATGCCTCTGCCAGCCACCTGAGGATTTGGGTCTTTATGTGCCATAACTACCTTTTTTATTCCCTTTTCAATAATTTTATTTGCACAGGGAGGTGTTTTCCCGTAATGAGAACAGGGTTCCAAAGTGACATACATCGTAGCTCCAGCCACATCTTCTGTTGCATTTAAAAATGCATTTACTTCTGCATGATGACTTCCATAGGCTTCATGGTATCCTTCGCCTATGACCTTGCCATCTTTTACAATAACTGCTCCGACAAGAGGGTTAGGATTCGTATGTCCTTCTCCTTGTCTGGCAAGTTCTAGTGCTCTTCTCATGTACTGCAAATCCATAATCTTCAAGCCTTTCTTTTCAGATAACTTTCTTAAAATGCTTATTCTGTCTTTATTGTAACCAAAGAAATGAAAACAATTTCTAAAACTTTTTTATTGCATATGGAAGTTTGGAGAACTTCCTATACAATAAAAAAACCCTGAATATACATTCAGGGCGAAATATTATAATCAAAAATAACAACAAAACATTTCTATTGTTATTTTAATCCATCCTCTTCTTTCATCCAGACTTTACTGTCGGCTTCGGAGTTTCACCGAATCTGCCTTACGGCTCGCGGGCTATACCGCCGGTAGGGAATTACACCCTGCCCTGAAGATATTATTCAATTGTTTTGTTTAATATAACATTATGTTCATTTGAAGTCAATCCTTAAATTGTGAAAGCATTATCATTTTTGCCTGTTCACACGCCTTAATAGCATCTTCCAGGGTATCGGCCGCAATTAGAAATCCGCTGTTATGGCAAAAACGCAGGGTTGCAATCCCACTAATCTCTGCCAGCTCGTCCCCTCTTTTCCCTCTCCAAGCTTCCGGATAGGCTATTTTTAGTTCATTGGAATCTCTGTCAATAGGAACACCCTGGGCACTATAACCGCCCCTTTCTGATGGAGATACAACAAACTCAATCTCCGTACCTATTATAAATTTCTTCCAAGGAGCTCCAATGGATAGGACAGCGATTTGATTCTTCGCATGTTTCATTGCCTCTTGTACAATAACTTCCGCTCTTTGCACACTCTCTATTCTCTTAAATTTCTTATTCAGAATCGTAAAAGCAAACTCTTTCGCTTCCTGAAAGCATTGAGAAACCGCTTCCTTTGAATCCCACACCGGATTGAAAAGGGAAATTAGTTCAGCAAGTTCATTCCTGCTTCCCGTATTATCGGAATAATCCAAAGATTGTACGAAGGATTCATCAAATTTCTCCGCTTCTTCTTCATTCAAAATTCGTGTTCCGAATTCTTTCCACAATAAACCGAACGCTGCATAAGGAGTACCATTTTCTCTGACAGGAGCTCCCGCTTGATGATGGTCAAACTTTCCAAGTCCGATATCAAAGATAATCCCTTCATAATTCTCAGGAACTTCTAAGCCTCTTTCAAACTGTATATTGGGATTAATATAGGTTAGTAAGGCAGCAGAGAATACATCATCTGCGTGGAATTTCCCACTGTGGGTAAAAGCCTTATCCGGTATCACATCATTTTCCTTCATTAATCTATCCTCTTTCTATTTACTGACTTTAGAACAAAGTGTTACCTTTATGTGTTAGCCTTATGCATAAAAGAATGTGCCTTGGCACATTCCCGGCCAGCAAAGCTGGCATATACTTTACGCGCGAGTGTGCATCCTGCCCGGAGGGCTTTTTGATTAATAGGGAAGTTGGTCGAACTTTCCTATTAATCAAAAAAGCATCGGAGGAACATATTCCAATGCTTTTCACAGATTATTTACCATAAGTATTCAACTGTTTCCCAATTATTCACTAAAATAAAATCTCAGATTTTTTCTTAAGCAAGTTTCCACCGCTAACAATCATGATAATTCCTCCAGTAACCCCTGCTACTATGAATAAAATTCCCATAATTAAATTACCAGTTCCAACAGATTTCATAGTATTATATATTTTTTCACCACTCATTATTTCACCAACTTTCCCTTAACAAAATTAGTTCTGTTTTGCACCATATTGCACATAGTAGGCATCTATCGCTGCCTTTAACGTATCATCTATTATAATATCACCATTATAAGGCTTATTGTATAAATGTTCAACTACTTCCTCCATAGTTACAATGGCAGTAGTTTTAAAACCATAGTTTTCTTCAATCTCTTTTAGAGCACTTTTTGTACCTTGTCCTTTTTCCATGCGATCAACAGAAACAACCAGACCAAGAACGGATACATCCCCCTGGGCATTTAAAATAGGCATAGTTTCTCCAATGGAGGTTCCGGCAGTTGTTACGTCTTCAATAATAATTATTTTATCGCCATCATGAATCGGGCTGCCTAAAAGAATTCCCGTATCACCATGATCTTTCACCTCTTTACGGTTAGAACAATAACGTATCTCTTTATCATAGAATTCACTGATTGCCATTGTAGTGGCAACACTTAAGGGAATCCCTTTATATGCCGGCCCAAATAGTACATCAAACTCTAAACCAAATGCTACACTGATTGCCTTCCCATAATATTCTCCCAGTTTTCTTAACTGGGCACCGGTTCTATAAAATCCTGCATTAATAAAAAATGGTGTTTTTCTTCCGCTCTTCGTTGTAAAATCTCCGAATTTTAACACTCCGCAATCTACCATGAATTCAATAAACTCGCATTTATATTGTTCCATTCCTCTTTCCTCCGTAAATATTTATCAATATTATATTCTTAATTGAGGGCTAAAAGCCTCAAATTAATCTTTATATTTTATATATTTTAACTCTTGTAAATAAATATATTACTTTACACACCCAATTAACTCATGAATATCTTCCATCCTGTATTTCATCATGTAATCTTCGATTCCCTTTAATATATCCATGGTAGCCATAGGGTTAATAAAGTTGGCGGTTCCGACTGCTACAGCGGTAGCACCTGCCATTAGAAATTCCAGTGCATCCTCTCCTGTCATAATGCCTCCCATTCCTATAATCGGAATGTTAACCGCATTTGCTACCTGATATACCATACGTACTGCCACCGGTTTTACTGCAGGTCCTGATAATCCTCCGGTTTTATTGGCTAATACAAAGGCACGTTTGTGAACATCAATCTTCATACCGGTAATGGTATTAATGAGGGATAGTGCATCTGCACCACCTGCCTCTGCCGCTCTTGCCATTTCTGTAATATCGGTTACGTTAGGACTTAATTTCATGATAATGGGTTGTTTCGCATACTTTTTAATTTCCTTTGTGATTGCTTCTACTGAAGTACAGCTTTGTCCAAATGCAATTCCGCCTTCCTTTACATTGGGGCAGGAGATATTAATCTCAAGCATGTCAACATCAGAATCGGCAAGGCATTCCACAACCTTACAATAATCCTCTGTTGTTTTTCCTACCACATTAACGATTATATTGGTATCAAATTGTTTTAAGAAAGGCAAATCCCTGTCAAGAAATACATCGACTCCCGGATTTTGCAACCCAATGGCGTTAAGCATACCACTGCTGGTTTCAGCGATTCTTGGCGTCGGATTCCCAGCCCATGGTATGGCTGCTACGCCTTTTGTCGTAACTGCACCAAGCTTACTTAAATCAACGAATTCGCTATATTCCATGCCGGAACCAAAGGTACCGGAAGCTGTTGTTATGGGATTTTTCCACTCTACTCCTGCAATATTTACTTTTGTATTCATGGTATCCCCCTCTAAATTTCAATTTCATCTGCATAGAAAACAGGTCCGTCTTTGCAGATTCTTTTATTTTTCACATTGGAATGATGATCCGTATCCTTGGATTTACATACACAGGCAAGACATGCTCCGATGCCGCAGGCCATTCTCTCTTCCATGGATAATTGAGCTTTTATCCCATGTTCATTTGCATACGCCTTTACTCCACGTAGCATTGGAGTAGGTCCACATGCAAAGATAATATCTGCCTCCAGTTTATTTTCCTTGATTGCATCAATTACATTTCCTTTTGTACCGACACTTCCGTCTTCCGTGGAGATGTATACTTGTCCGTAAGGTATAAATTCACTGTCTAAAAAAGTTACATCCCGGTATCCCAGTACAACTGTTTTCTCACAAGAGAGTTGTTTGGCCAATTCCAGCATAGGCGGTATCCCAATTCCTCCGCCAACTAAAATTGCTTTCTTTCCTTCCAGGGTAAATCCATTGCCTAAAGGTCCCATTACTTCAATTCTATCAGATACTGTATAATGAGAAATCTCTTCCGTTCCCTTCCCAGCAATACGATATACCAGTCTTAACGCATGATTTTTTTTATCTATTTCGCAGATACTGATTGGTCTTGGGAGTAGTCTGTCTCCACTTTTACAATATAGTGATAAGAATTGTCCTGGTTTGGCAGCAGATACTATCTCTTTATCTTGTATCCACATACTATAGATATCAATGCTAAGTTTATCCACGGAAGTAATTGTTACCGACTTTTTAAAGGTAGCTGTCATGGCTTCATCTCCTATTTATTGGTAAGGCTTTGTATTCACAAAGTAGTTTCGCTTTAAATCTTAATAATTATATACGATATGCCTGTGATGCACAAGTGCGTTACGAATATTTCTTAAAAACGAGTGTTTCTTTTATTATAAATTTTGATGCTTTTGACCCTCAAATCAATTTTTCTTTTTTATAAAAATCCAATTCTTACTTCCTTTTTTCGTTACGAATAAGAAACCAAAGAAAATTATCCAGCTCATACCAGAAAGCAGAATACCAGCATTTAAATAGGGCGTCCGGTAAATAAGCTGTATCTCGTGACCGCCTTCCTGTAATGGAAGCGCCATATACATAACATTGGCCTTAAGAAGTTCTGTTTCTTCGCCATCCACGTAAGCAGTCCAGCCTTTGCTGTATGGGATGGACAGACATAGAATCCGGTCCTTAGTAAGGTTTAGGGTTCCGCTAATTTTGTTTTGTCCTACGATTACATTTTCAAGAACAAACTCTTGTAACGCCGTAACTTTCTCTTCATAATTTGCCATAGGGAGACAGTATGCACTGATATTCTCCAAATGAAATTTGCCGGTATCATGAAATGTTATATCGCAGTACATCATGGCCTCTTCACTAGACCCAAGGTGAATTAGAAAGTCATCCTTACCAAAATAAGCATTATTTCTCTTAGCTCTGACATTAAAATTCTTGGCGGCACCCTTATCTCCTTTTGCCTTTAAATTAATACCATAATATTTGGTATGATTGATATGAAAGTTTTCCATTCTTACATAAGTTTCTGAGTTCTCTATTCCATTAAAATAAACTCTTAACTTTGTTTCTTCCTTTGTTACCTTTAGTATCTCTCCATCATAGGTCATTCCCTCGTCAAGTTCCAGCTCCGTCTCTAATTCAATTGTCTGTAAGTCTATATCTGCTTCATTTAATTGCATTTCTTTGGAAATATTCTCGTCACTGTTTAGGACAATCGCATCTAGCATGATTTCCTGTTTTTCCACCGGTGATAATTGTTCATAGGCATCTTCTGAAATAAACCTACTATACGTATAGCCTATTGGTAATGGGTACTGATTCTCATACAAATAATAACGCTTACCGTTATTCTTCTCTTCCAGAATTAATTTGTATCCATAGGGAACCGCTTTCTTATTACTTGTAACTACATATTTTACACTGGCTAAGGCATCTAGAATGGTTCTTTGATCCAAATCATCGAATCGAAACGCTGTGCGATGATTTAATAGCTCGAGCCCTTTGAGGTAATCCGTGACTCCTCCATCGGTTACGCTGTAGTAACTGGCTACGTCATAGTAGCCAACCGTTAGTGCTTCATTATATTTACTGTCCCCATAAGTCTCAATTCGGTAAAAGGAAGTATCGGGAATCTGTGGTATTAAGCTAACCGCTGACTTTTCAATGGTATCCTGAACTTTCCCCGCTTTAATATATTCACTTACATAATCTCCGTAATCACTGTGATACGTAAGGAATCCATTTGCAACTAGATTACTACAGACAACCATAACAATCATACTATTCGCTATTTTTACATGCCAAGCTGAAATTCTTCTGTTTGTATCTTGATTATAATTTCTATCTTGAAAATAGAATAGAACCAGAAGTGTCATGAGTAGAAAAATTGTGGCAATCCAGATATATTTATTTGGCTTAATGAATCCTAGCCCCACATAAATCAGGGTACCAAGAGCCAGTAATACTTTGTCAATCCGGTTAAAATGAAACATATCTTCGTAAGTTGACGTAACAATAAGGGCTACGAAAAAACTGTATCCAAACACCCACCGATTGGACACATAGGACATTCCATTCATAAAATATCCGGCTGCTGGGAACATAAGGAGAAGCGTCGTAATAAGAAATGCAATTCTTAAATCCAGATACTTTTTGTAACGAAAAATAATCATAATTCCTACTGCTGTTATGGCTGCGTATGTCAATTGTGTCCAATATCCGCTGTAAACACCTGGGGCCAAGAAGGAATTGACCATAGTAATATAGTATCCTTTGGTGTAATGTAACAGATTCACTTCATATCCACTGTCAAATCTTCCATTTACAAAAAATGCAGCAATCATCGGAAGGAGCAGAAAAGATGCCATCAAAATTCCAAGGCAATAATAACAAATAGAACGTAATGCAACCTTCCCAAATTCTATCCACATACCATAAGCAGATTTATAGCAGGTAAAATACCTTATGGTACCATACAAAATGGCTATGATTGTCATCATATATAAAAAATAAAAATTACTGATTCCACTGATAAATACAATAATTATAAATAAATATGGCTTCTTTTTCGCAAGAATCTGTTCTGCACCCAGGATTAACAACGGAAGGTATATCATGGGATTAATAAAAAAGGGATGTCTTGTACCTGCATAAAATAAAAATCCACAGAATACATAAATCAACCCTCCTAGTACGGTTTGAAACCCCTTAAATTTTCTGGAGAAGCAGTAACTGATATAAGTAAACCCCGCTAAGTAAAATCGAAGTAATATCAAAAACTTATACATGCCTTCCATATCCTCTGGTTTTGCAAAAACAGTAAGCAAAGTAATGGGATCTCCGATTGCATAATAGTTTAAGGTAGTCAGCGTATCAAAACCCATGCCTATCTTAAAATCAATCAGAGGAATACCCTCTCCCCGCAATATTCCACGCAGCATCTCCCCATAATACTGAAGGACTGGATAATGTTGGCTAATTCCATCAACATCCCATATAAATGACCTGTCATTGGCGGCAAATGGGTAAAAGATAATAAATTGAAGAAATATAAATACAAGGGTATAAGGTAATAAATAAAATACAATATAGTTAGAAAATTTATTTTCCCTTGAAAATTGTTTTACACTGGTCATCATTCAAGTCAGCTCCTGCACGTTTGATTTTGTAATTTATTCTGGCATAAAATTTAAATATCCCTGTTATTATGTCCGCAATTTACTTTACTTATCATTATCAGGAATAAACAGAACTATTTACATAAATAATACATTTGTATAAAAATAAACGGGCATTGCTCTCATAATTTTATTAGACACTCCTAATAATATATGTTATAATTCTCCTCATGGAATAAATTACATTAGGTAATTGCAAAGACTTTAGAGTTTCGCTATTATCTAAACAAATTACATTAATGAAAGGATGTACACAATGGCAACGAATAATCCAATTGTAACATTTGAAATGGAAAATGGTGGAATCATTAAGGTTGAATTATACCCCGATATTGCTCCAAACACTGTGAAAAACTTTATTTCTTTAGTGAATAAGAAGTATTACGATGGTCTTATATTTCACCGAGTAATTCGTGGTTTTATGATACAGGGCGGATGCCCAGAAGGCTCCGGAATGGGTGGCCCAGGCTACTCAATTAAGGGAGAGTTTTCTTACAATCATTTTGATAATGATTTAAAACACAATGCAGGAGTTATCTCCATGGCAAGATCCCAGATGCCAAACTCAGCAGGCTCCCAATTCTTCATTATGCATAAAGATTCACCACATCTTGATGGCTCTTATGCAGCGTTTGGTAAGGTTACAGAAGGCATGGATATTGTGAACGCAATTGCTGATGCAAGAACTGACTATTCCGATCGACCTTTAGAACCACAGGTTATGAAAACTGTTACTGTTGAATTATTTGGAGAAACCTACGACGAACCTGAAAAGATGTAATAATATTGCGACAAGGTGCAAACTTGCATTTTGTCGCAATTGTTTCATTATATAAGATTTATGGGATAAAAGACTAATCTATTTACAGAATGAATAATTATGAGTCTGTAATTTTTTGAATCTTTTGTCCTTCTAATCATAATATTTATAAATAATTATAGGAGGCTTATATGATTGCAGATAGAATTCAATATTTAAAAGCTTTAATGGCAGAACATCATATGGATGCCTATATCATTCCCACCTCTGATTTTCATGAGTCTGAATATGTAGGCGAATATTTTAAAGCGAGAAAATTTATGTCAGGCTTTACAGGCTCTGCCGGTACTTTAGTTGTAACCCTAGAGGAAGCCGGTTTATGGACAGATGGCAGATACTTTATACAGGCTGCAAGACAGTTAGAAGGTAGCGGTATTACTCTATATAAGATGGGAGAAGAGGGAATCCCCACGATTGCAGAGTTTTTATCTGATAAATTAAAAGAGGACGGTATTCTAGGGTTTGATGGCAGAGTCATCAACACCAAATTCGGTCAAAATCTATTGGGTAAATTAGCAGGTAAAAATGTTAAGATAATTTATGATAAAGACCTGGTAGGTATGGTATGGACGGTTCGTCCCTCTCTTTCTACGGAGCCAGCTTTTCTCCTTGATATAAAATATGCTGGAAAAATGGCTGCAGATAAGTTAAAGGATCTTCGTAAAGCAATCCATGATAAAGGTGCCACAACCCACGTACTTACGTCTCTGGACGATATTGCATGGCTCTTTAACATAAGAGGTAATGATATTATTCATACCCCGGTTGTTCAATCTTACGCGATTATTACCATGGATAAGGCATATTTATTCATTGATGAAACGAAACTTAATGCAGAGATTATCTCCCAGTTAACCACCAATGGAGTAATTTTAAAAGCTTACGAGGATATCTATGAATTTGTTAAGACACTTTCGAAAGATGAAGTAATCTTATTAGATTCTAATAAAGTGAATTACTCCATTTATCATAATCTAGGAGATATTAAAATTGTAGATGCCACCAATCCAACCATACTTATGAAAGCAACTAAGAATCCAGTAGAAATAGCGAATCTTAGAAAAGCACATATGAAAGACGGCGTTGCAGTAACAAAATTCATGTACTGGGTTAAGAATAACATTAGTAAAATTCCTATGACTGAAATCAGTGCCAGTGATTATCTGGAAAACTGCCGAAAAGCACAGGAAGGCTATCTTGATTTAAGCTTTGAAACTATTTGTGCATATCAGGCCAATGCGGCAATGATGCACTATAGCGCTACAGAGGACAATAATGCAGAGTTAAAACCGGAAGGATTACTTTTGGTTGACTCTGGCGGTCACTATTATGAAGGTTCTACAGACATTACAAGAACTATCGCTTTAGGACCTGTGAAAGAGGAACAGAAGATGCATTTTACTGCAGTTCTTCGTAGTATGTTGAATCTTTCTAACGCAAAATTCCTGTACGGCTGCATCGGTTTAAACCTTGATATTCTGGCTCGTGGTCCTATTTGGGATATGAACCTTGATTATAAGTGCGGAACCGGTCATGGAATTGGTTATCTTCTTAATGTACATGAAGCCCCCAATGGTTTTCGTTGGAAAAAAGTGCCGGAGCGTGATGACAGCAGTGTGCTTGAAGAAGGAATGGTTACCACCAATGAACCAGGTATCTATGTGGAAGGAAGTCACGGTATCCGTACGGAAAATGAGATTGTTTGTCAAAAAGGGGAAAAGAATGAATATGGTCAGTTCATGTATTTTGAAACTATTACCTTCGCCCCTATCGATTTAGACGCAATTGATGTAGCTTACTTGACTCCAATTGATAAAAAGCGATTAAATCAGTATCATGCACAGGTTTATGAAAAACTGTCACCTTATCTTACAGAAGAAGAAAGCGATTGGTTAAAGATTTATACCAGAGAGATTTAGACTATTATTAAGAGATTTTGATTTTTATTAATAGATTGTAATATTTATTAAGAATTTTGTTTTTTATTAAGAATTTAGTTTTTTATTAAAAATGAAGAGATTTAAATTAAGAATTTAAATAGTAACGATATGTGATCCATGCTTTGTATTAAAGATATAAAAAACGAGGGCTTCCTACTGTCAGTAATTGTTTCGAGAAAGATTCCGATTATAATTACACAGCAGACTGCCCTCTTTTTAATTATCGATTTAATAACATTACGTTTCTATTGTCCCAAATTATTTCATATGTATTTCAGCAGATATCTTTAATTTAAAAATTACTTTAAATACGACATATCACTTAATTTTCTGATGATATGTTTTCCATCTTCATTCTTCTTCAAACAGGAAACTCCACCAGGCATGCCGAACAAATCACAATGATTTAGCATTTCAACGTCTAGGCCAAGCCACATAGCATTGAATATACTGAGGGTATCTCCGTGGGAAACTAAAATGAAATTCTCGTTTTCATCTGCCATGATAGACTGGTAAAATGGCATCAACCGATTCCAGACATCTCTTCTTGACTCTGCATCAGAAAACATCTTATCATCTACGGTTTTTTCCCTACATTCTATATTTGCTCTTAGCCATTGGACAGATTTGCCGACCGCCTTACCAAGGTTTCTTTCTCTTAGTATTTCTGTAATAATAGGCTCCATACCAAGATGCACTCCAACAATTTCTGCAGTATTTCTGGCTCGCAGCAAATCAGATGAATACATTCTATAATCTTTGCCTTTTAACTCTTCTGAAAGATTTACCCCAATCTTTTCTGCCTGTTCTTTCCCTAAATCAGATAAATCCCAATCTGTCCAGGAACCAACCATTCCATTGGTATGGTGAATCGATTGGGTATGCTGAATGGTAATAATTTTCTTCATACTTGTTATTCCCCCATCTTTTCATTATTACTAAAATTTAAAATTAAGGCTAATGTCCAAAAACAAATCCCTCTTGTCACTATGGTTTCAAGGCACAATAATCTAACATTTTATGGAACCACGGCTCATTTTATTGTCAATAAGTAATTCAATTATACTGTTATGATAAGGGATAAAGGTTCCATCTTTTATCATCTTTAATATGGTGCCTTTGTCAGCCCATTTGACATTCTGAACTTCCTCCTGCTGAAGGATTAAGGTATCTAAATCTATTTCTCTCTCTATAATATAATAATCATCAAATCCATCATAAAAGTTTATGGTAAATAAAGGACGCTCTTTTGTTAAATCAG
>JAQZAX010000097.1 GCA_029239455.1 Anaerocolumna sp. | reverse complement strand
TGGATGGATTAACAATGCTTCGCAGGCTAGAGGAAGAAAACATTTTATACTACGCCTTGATCTTAACAGGATTTTCTTCTTTTGATTATGTAAGAACTGCATTACATTTGGGAGTTGTAGATTATGTGCTAAAACCAGTGGATATTGAAAATTTTATATCTATATTACGTGAAACCGAAACTAAGATTTTAAAAGATAAATCTGAGAAAATAAATTCAGCACAATTAATCTGGAGCTTAATGACTTGTGAAACAGAAAGAAAAGAGCATTTATTACAGCAGCTGTACTTTCATTTACAGGTAAATGAAAATACGGATATTACATTACTTCTCATAAAGCCAGATAGTCTTGATCAGGAAACCGTTGGAGAGATGATTCAGTGCATGAAGGATAAGCTAGACTCCTTATGTGTACTGAATTTCCATGTTATCCATTTATCTTTTTCATATGGAATACTGGTCCTTATCATTGATCGTGAAAAAAATAGGTTCTTAAATAAGAAGTTTTCCATACATATTTTACCCTGTTTAAATAAAATTGGCAGTTGCTATTGCAGTTATGCATCCATTAAAGGACTGACAAGGCTTGAGAATACCATTACAGAGTTAAAGGATCTTTTTGCTTACACATTTGTATATGGCAGAGAAGTAATTATAGATAAACAAATGGTGGAACAGTTGGAATTCGCACCTATTGGTTATCCTGTAGATTTAGAAAATCGTATTCGCAAAGAAATTATTAATGGTAATTATGAGAAAGCGATGAAGATAAGTATTAAATTTAAAGAAATGATAATTGAAAGCAAGGGGAAACCAGAGTTAATTAGAGAATATACTGCAAGATTTTCCTCAAGTATTTATACTGTTGCAAAAGAATACGATAATAGACCTGAACCTTTATTAATCTTTCATTATTTTATAAATAACATGATAGAAAGTAAATCAAAAACAGATTTAATTTTAAATTATGAAAAAATTATTAATTCCATACTTGCCCCTGTAAATGAGGAGATAGACATTGACAATTTAATTGTTTTGAAGGTTATTAATTACATCAGAGACAATTATAGCAAAAATATTACCTTATCTGAGGCTGCAAATCTGGTAGGGGTGACACCAGAATACTTAAGTAAATTATTTAACCAGAAAATTAATATTAATTTTATTGTATTTTTAAGAAACTTTAGAATCAGCGCCGCAAAGCGGATGATACTTTCCGGTAAATATCGGATACAGGAAGTAGCGGAGATGGTTGGCTTTAATGACCCTAAATATTTTAATAAGGTTTTTAAATCTGTCTGCGGTATTTCACCATCAGAGTATAAGAAGGTGATTTAAATGAAAATGTTTCGAATAGCCTCGATTTTATCACTTGGGATTATGTTTATCGTATTTGTAATAGTCAGCAATTACAGTAATAATAAGGAACTGCAAGCAACAGAGCCAACATCTGAAAGAAAGATATTACGGATATTAGCTCCTTATGAAAATGTGGTAGACAGTAAGATGCTTAAGGATTTAGCAAGCCAATATTCACAAATGGATAATACCCCCCTAGTAGTCATTGAGTCTATATCAAAAAATGATTTTAAAAAAGAGATTTGTATGAATTTAGACCAGGATAATTTAGCTGATTTAATTATATGTGATAATTCCATTATGCCTGCGTTGATTAATCTTGATGTACTTAGAGACTTAAGCAGCTATATCAATGAGACTACAAAAGTAGCCCATTACTCTTTAAGGCAGTGGAATAATACAAGAAGTGATGGAAAATATTATGGAATTCCATTTACCAGTGACCCTTATGTACTCATCTATAATAAGGATTTATTTGATAAAGATAATATTTCAGTACCAGAGAACTGGGATGAATTAAAAGTTACTGCCAGAAAGGTTCAAAAGGCAGGCATAAGCGGAATTGGAATTGGTGCTAGACAACCAGAGGAAGTTACTGCTTTTTTTATACAAATGCTTTATACAACAGGAGGCTCCATTCGGGAAATTAATGGAGAAGGGGCAATGAAAGTATTAGAATTGCTTCAATATCTCAAGAAAAACAAACTACTTCCTGCAAAATGTATTAATTGGAATCAGTTGGATGTAACGAATAAGTTTATTGACGGTGAAATTGCGATGATGATTAATAATCTTAGTACCTTATCCGTTATAAAAGCTAAGAATATAGATTTCTTAGTAGGAGTCGAACCCGTACCAATTGAAAAGAAAGAAAATTATATGTTTCATGGTAAAAACATAGGTATCTCTATTACTGCAGATTATGATGCCTCTATTAAATTTCTTGATTATATAACAGAGAAAAGTACTGTAAAGAAAATAGCTGATATAACGGAAACCATACCAGTACAAGTTGATGTAGCCTATGATTCCAGACATGACGGCTATGTTCTTGACAAGGAATTTATCCAAAAACAGATAATCCACGGAATTGCTAAGAGCTCATTAAATTCCTGGTTTGATATATCAGCGGCCATATCAGAGGGTATATATCAATTAATGAGTGAACCAAATCCATCTTTAAGTAATATTGCAGACACAATGCAGGACAAAGTGAGAATAGCAATAATTGAAAACTAAAATAATTCATTGAATATATTAAAAATATAGTTGTCTGATTAATAATTTACTCCTTTATTAAAAAATTGGAATATATGGTACAGTCCTTGGATGATAAGATGAGGATGTAACCATTAAATAATTGTATATAAAGGTAGAGGAGGTTTTTAATGAAAAAGGCAACACGTGGGGTATTGGCACTTCTTTTGGTTATGGTTCTCTTAGCTTCCATGATTACAGGCTGTTCAAAATCGAAGAACTTGGCCACTGGGACTAATACTAATGAAGAGAATGGAAAGACTGAGACAGGAAAGACTGAGACCGAAACGGGGACCAAGGAAGAAACGCCAACGGGAGAGATGACTGAGGTTGGAACCCCAAGGACGGAAACACTTATTGTTGAATGTCAGTCACCTACAGACACACCTGGACAGTTTAATTCCTATATGCAGGGAACTACCATGGGCTTTGGAATACATCAGCTTATGTCAGCTATGATGTGGGAAATCGATACAGTAAAAGGTGAACAATTTGGTGAAGTAGCAGATGGTATGCCCGAATCAAATAGTGATTTTACTGAGCACACAGTAAAGATTCGTCAAGGTATCAAATGGTCTGATGGTGAAGACTTAAATGCTGAAGATGTTGTATTTACATTTAATATGATAATGACCAACCCAGGAATTAGTCAGAATGCTTATTATAATCAGGTATTTTCATCCGTTGAGAAAGTAGATGATTATACGGTTAAGTTTGTTACAAAAGAATCTTTCCCTCGTTTGGCACAAAGATTTGGTGTTACCATATGGGGTAATGATTTAAGAATTGTTCCTGAACATATTTACGCACAACAGAGTGATGTTACACAGTTCAAAGATTCAGAGCCTGTTGTTGCAGGACCATATACAGTAAAATCTTATGATAAATTAGGAAAGTGGATTCTTTATGAACGTCGTGAAGACTGGCAGCAGAGTACAGTAGGCGTTGTGACAGGAAAACAGCCTCAAGCTAAATTCGTATGGTTTAGGAATCTTGGCGATGATACAACACGCCAGATGAGCCTTATCAATAGCGAAGTTGATATCCTTTGCGAAGTTACACCTGAGATGTTAGAAGTTATGACAGCACAGAATCCTAATATTGCATGTTGGTACAAAGATTTTCCTTATGCAACAAGTGATGATCCTTGTTCAAAAGGTTTACTTTTCTCCATGGGTAAAGGTGCACCATATGATAACAAAGATTTCCGTTGGGGTGTTGCACTTGCTATGAACTTTGACGAGATATCACAGAACATATTTGATGGTGTTGGACGTTCTTCACCATTCCCTATTATTACTAACACTAGTGCTGCTCAAGATCTGTATGTTAAGCCTATTCTTTCATGGATTGAAGCGTTTGAACTAGATCTTGGAGACGGAACTACAGTAAAGCCTTTTGACTCTGGTTATGCTGAGAGAATTGCAAGCGTACTAAGAGATAAAGGTTATGATATCCCTACGGATCACGATGCTCTTATTGATATGTTTGGTGTTGGTAGTTGGAAATATGAACCTCAGGCTGCTGAAAAACTACTTATAAAAGCAGGACTTGAGAAAAAAGCAGATGGCTGGTATTTTAATGGCGAGCCCTTTACATTTAATATGTCTTATTTAGCAGATACAGAAGCTCAAGCAGGCCGTGGTACTCAAGCAGCTTATGATCAGCTTACGAAATTTGGTTTTAAGATTAATCTTGTTAGTGAATCCAGTGCAACCTGGGATACAAATGGTGCAACAGGAGAGTTTGATGTAGCAGGCTACTGGCCTACTGGTTTTATAACCAAAGATATTTATTCACAGATTAATGGTTGGGATGCAGAGCTTATCGTTCCTATTGGCGAAAGAGGTGCAGGTCAGTCAGGTCGTTGGAATAATGCCAAAGCAACTGAAATTATTCATGACTTAGCTAAGCTTTCACCAGATGATCCTAAGGCATATGAATTGGGTATAGAATTCTTCAAAATTGCTATAGAAGAACTTCCTTTTATCGGTTTCCATTCAGGTATTAAGTTTGTTCCAACTAACAGCACATATTGGAATAACTATCCAAATGCAGAAAATCCTTATAATGGACCATGGTGGTGGTGGAGTTGCTTTAAATATATTACAACCGAGATTTCACCAGTTAAGTAAAATGACAAATCTTTATAGTAACGAAAAAAGAGAAGTATAGTAAGTAATAATAAGCCTGTTTACTGCCTAGTCATTTATTGGGCAGTAACAGCGCTTAAAATATTGATTACGAATTTTACAAAAAAGGAGTGAAGCCGTTGAAATTTCGTAAATATTTCGTGCTAAGATTTTTAACTTATTTATTAACTGTGTGGATAGGTATTACTTTTATATTTTTTATACCCCGAATGTTTCCATCTGATCCAGTTGAAAATATGATTGGTCAGATTCAGTCCCGATCAGGGCAGATGGATCCTGTAGAAATGGAAGCATTAAGGTCTTCCCTTAGGGTTCAATTTGGTCTGGAAGGTTCCTTGATAGAGCAATATGGTACTTTCCTATGGAAAGGGTTATTACATTTTAACTTCGGTCCTTCCTTAATGAGTTATCCCACTCCAGTAGGTGAGATAATTGGAATGTATTTGCCATATACATTATTTCTATCGCTGACAACCACTGCCATAGCATGGATTATAGGTAATATAATCGGGCTCCTTGCAGGTTTTAGAAAAAACAAACTATCCTCTAAGCTTTTAGAGGGAATCGCTATATGCATATATCCGGTGCCTTATTTTATTATTGCCTTGGTGTTACAAATCGTGTTTGCATTTATTCTTGGGTGGTTTCCTATTCAGACTACTATAAATACCCAGGGAAGTTTCATTATTCTATTTGCTTCACTACTTAAGGCATCTATTCTTCCGGCATTGGCCATGCTGTTAGTTGGAACGGGATGGTGGATAATATCTATGAAATCCCTTGCTAGTACAACATCGGAGGAGGACTTTGTTCTTTTCGCCCGTTATAGAGGACTATCAGAGGGGACAATTGGAAAAAGTTATGTCTTTAGAAATTCCATTCTGACTCAAGTTACTGCTTTAGCAATGAGCCTTGGCGGAGTATTTGGTGGTTCTATTATGACAGAAATCGTATTTGGCTATCCCGGAGTGGGTTCTCTAGTACAAAAAGCTATACTTATGTCAGACTATAACATGATACTCGGATGTATTACAATTTCTATTGTTGCCATATCTACTGCCACATTGATTGTGGATTTGATATATCCGTTTATTGATCCACGTATTCGATATAATTGAGAGCAGGAGGTGGAAAATCTTTGAAAAAAATAGTAAAACAATTTTGGAAAAATTCAAATTTCAGTTTAAAGGCAGGATTGATAATAACTGTGTTTTTTGTAATTATTGGTTTTGTTATCTATTTTCTACCTCATACAAACCCATTTACATTTAATTCATACCCTACTAAGTTAAAACCTTCGATTAATCATTTGTTAGGTACTACAAGTATGGGGCAGGATGTTTTGTGGTTATTAATTGAGGCTATACATAATTCTTTACTTATTGGGCTTATAGTAGCTACAATAGGTACGGTTGCTGGTGTATTTATAGGACTTTTAGCTGGTTTTTCTGGTGGTGGACTTGATCGGGTACTAACTGTTATAACCGATACTTTTATTGTAATCCCGCCCCTTCCTATACTAATCTTGATGACTTCATTTATGAAGGGCTCTTCAACTGTTTTTATAATGGCACTAGTACTTGCAATGTTTGCTTGGGCCTGGCCGAGCCGTCAGATTCGTTCAATGGCACTCTCTATGCGGGAGAGAGATTTTATTCATACGGCATGGTTCTCGGGAGAAGGGACTGTTCAAGTTGTGGTAACAGAGATACTCCCTTATGCTTTTACATGGTCGCTGTCTAATTTCATGAATGCTACACTTGCAGCTATAGCTTCTGAATCAAGTCTTGCAGTTCTTGGATTATCTCCAGGAAATCTTATTTCTCTTGGTAATATGATCCAGTGGGCGAGAGACCGAAATGCTATTTTTACAAAGCAGTGGTTTTGGATCGGTTCTCCAATAATAGCTACAGCAGTATTGTTTATCGGACTGTTCCTCCTGATAACAGGATATAATGATTACTTATCAAAGAAGAGAGGGAGGTAGCAGATGATTAAAATAGACCATTTATCCACCTCGTATTCAACGATTAGCGGACCTGTACATGTTATTAACGATGTGGATTTTGAAATATATGATAATGAGATATTTGGAATTGCCGGCGAATCAGGTTGTGGTAAAACAACGCTTTTAAAAGCTTTATATGATATTGTTGAATTCCCTCTGGTTGTAGATTCAGGTAAGCTAATACTCTCTGGACAGAAAAATGGAAAAGACTTTGCATATGAAACAGGGCAGATTAGAAAAGCCTGGTGGAACAATATTTCCTATGTACCACAGGCAGCGCAGAGTGTATTAAATCCAATTGTTCCGATTAAGAATCAGTTTTTGGATTCTATATCTAAAATAGATAAAAAGAATGAAACAAAAGAACAGACAATAAAGAGAGTCGCAGACTATCTAGAGGAACTCAGCCTTTCACCTGATTTACTTAAGGCTTATCCTTTTCAACTTTCTGGTGGAATGAGACAGAGAGTAATTATTGCTCTGGCTACATTTATGTCACCAAATGTAGTTCTGGCAGACGAACCAACCACTGCGCTTGACGTTGTAGTTCAACGTGGAATACTTATGATGCTTATGCGTCTTCAAAAACAATTAAAGAACACTATGGTTATAGTAAGCCATGATATGGGTGTGCATTATCAAATCACAGATCGTATGGGTATCATGTACTCTGGAAGTATGATTGAGCTTGGTAAAACAGAAGATATTTTTCAAGATCCTATACATCCCTATACTCAGATGTTAGTAGGAGCTCTGCCTAGAGTAGGTGATAAGAGTCAGAAGACTGGTATTCCTGGAAGACCACCTGCACTTACTAATCCACCTCCAGGCTGTAGATTTGCACCACGTTGTCCCAAAGCGACAGAGAAATGCAGGGAAGTGGTACCAAAGTTTCTTGAAGTTGAGAAAGGGCGTTTCGCAGCCTGTCATTTGCTGAGCAAGGGGGGAGTGTAAGATGGCAGAGAAATTAATCGAAATTAAAAATGTTAGCAAGATATTTCATATAGGTGGAATGCTCAGTAAAAAGAAACTTGTTGCTGTAGATGATGTAAGTATTGATATCGATGCGGGTAAACCGGTGATACTTTCCATTGTTGGGGAATCCGGATGTGGCAAATCTACATTATGTAAGATGATACTGCGTCTGTATGACCCAGACCAAGGTGATATGGTGCTCTCTGGCAGATCTTATAAAGATCGTAAAGGGTATAATCCTTTTAGGTTTAAGTTGGATGTTCAGCCAATATTTCAGAACCCTTATGAGTCTTTTTCTATGCGTAAAACAGTGGATACCTATCTATTTAATACAGCTCTTCGATTAAAGATTGCTAAAAACTATAAAGAAGCAGAAAAATTAGTGGATGATACACTAAAAAGTGTAGGCATGTCCCTTGAAGTAGTAAAAGGCAAATATCCTACTCAATTTTCAGGTGGTGAGCTGCAAAGAGTGTCCATTGCTAGGGCTCTAATTACCAGACCCAAACTAATCATAGCTGATGAACCAGTTGCCGCTATAGATGCGTCTATGAAGATGAATATTGTAAATTTATTCAAAGAATTAAAAGATAAGTACAATGTTTCTTTTATCTATGTTACTCATGATCTTTCTACGGCTTACTATGTATCAGATTATATTGCAACCTTATATAGAGGCTGCTTAATTGAATATGGTCAGGCAAAAGAGATTATGGATAATCCAGCTCATCCCTATACCGAGCTACTAATGAATGCAGTACCAAGAGTGGGGGAAAAGTGGAATCAGGAATTAGTTATGCCAGACACTGAGGATAAAGAATATGCTATTACCTATTGCAAATTTGCTCCTCGCTGCACTTATGCTACTGATGAATGCAGGAAATCAAAGCCTGAAATGAAAGATTTGGACAATAGACGAAAAGTATTGTGCTTCCATCCGTTAAATAAAAGAATAAAATAGGTAATTGCTGAATTGATAAGTTTCTTTATTACACAATTAAACTGAGCAAAACAAGGAAAGGATAAGTGATTGTTTATAATGGAACAAATAAAAATAGGCACATGTATTCCAGGAATTAAGGTTACAGAATGGCTTCCAGCTATGATTGAGGCAGGCTTTGAAACAGTCTCCATTAATTTTCATATGTCACTTCAGAATGTGGATCTATTAGAATTATCAAAGAAGGTTAGGGATATACTAGGGGATTCTGGAGTAACTGTATCAAGCCTTGGATATTACTGCAATCCACTACAGTATGAAGTTCATAAAGAAAGCTTAGAATACTGTATTGACTCTGCCAGATTATTTGGTGCGGATAAGGTTACTACATTTGCCGGTGCACTAGAAGGCAGATCGGTAGATGAAGCTATCCCTGTATTTGGAAGAGTATTTGGTGAACTTGTTAAGCGTGGAGCTGATAACCAGATTAAAATAGGAATTGAAAACTGTCCAATGGGAGGAACCTGGAATCAGGCAACCTGTAATATAGGATTTAATCCCAAAGCTTGGGATATGATGTTTACAGAAGTGCCCAATGATAATCTGGGGTTAGAATGGGAACCAGCACATCAGTTATCACAGTTAATTGACCCTCTTCCTCAATTAAAGCAATGGCTTAAAAAAATCATACATGTACATGGAAAAGATTCTTCTGTGGATTGGGACACTGTAAGACGATTGGGCGTATTTGGTGCTGAAAAATATGTTTATGATAGAACACCGGGATTTGGTGACACGGATTGGAGAAAAATCATATCCATTCTTCATATGGGAGGCTATAACGGTGATATCTGTATTGAAGGTTATCTCGATCCAGTTTATAAGGGAGAATGGGAGATGACAGCTCAACTTCATGGACTAAATTATTTGAAATGGTGCAGGGGAGGAGATTTTGTAGCTAATCCTTGGGATAAATAATAATTATTATCCGAGCTTTTCAGAAAAAGGAGAGGGATCTTTATGAAAAAGTCATTAAGTTTTTTGCTGGTAACTGTAATGATTTTATCATTAACCGCATGCGGAAAATATAATGTCTCGGTTAACACAGATGCACAAACTAATAGCACACTTACAAAAGATAATTTAATAGAATCTAAAGCTACTGGTGAAAATATAACTGCAACTGAAAAAAGTGTCATAACCGTTACATTCAGAGATGATGGTCAGGGTGAAAACGGTTCTTTGTGGAAATGGTTGCAAGGAGCTTATGATAC
>JAQZAX010000096.1 GCA_029239455.1 Anaerocolumna sp. | reverse complement strand
GCTCGAATAAATACCGGATATATTCAACTTCGCCCAATAAGTCTTCCCGGCTCCTGTCATCTAAGAAGGCTATTCTGATAATTTTTGCACCAGCGCCTTCTTTCTCACAGGTATATACGAGATTACGTCCTCCTTCATGTGCTTTAACAGGGCGGATTTCATAGCCTTCTAACCCATACAACTCTGATATCCTAGGAATTAAATACATATCACTGATTTTTACTACTTCATTATAAGTCATAATTCTCTCCTTTTTTACAGGGAGCTAAAATAAAGTCACTCCCCGTGTATTTTGATGTTCAAAGCCTATTTTCATATAGAGCTCATTCTTTCGTAAATAAAGTATTTATAGAAGCACAAGGAAATCTTGTGGTATTATACCATGCCTATATAAGTTTTCTCTACTTTTACATTACTTGGTTAATAAATACAACTTTCCCATGATGTATAAGAAAGTAAATCTTCAATAACCAGTAATTACCATAATAACACATAAATTTATGTGCGTAAATCCATCCTGCTCTGTGATGCCAGGCACAGCACTTAAACACTTATTTGCGCAAACAAAAACTCTGCTGATTAAATCTCAACAGAGTTTTTAACTTAATTCTGCAACTCCCTAACCACCAACGCTACAGCCTCACAATGTTTTTTGGCAATGAGATTATACATATAGGCATAAAAGCTTTTCATATACCTCCTCAATAATTTAGGGGGGTGGGGATTACAAGTTCTAGACTTGTGTACCATTACCTAACACTTTCACAGTTATATTCAATCTTCTTTAGAATAAGCTTACCATAGCAGTTATCTCCTTTTGGAAAGTGCCAGATTGCTTCGCCATATGTAGCAAGTTTTAATCCATTTATATCCTTGTAATCTTTAACCGGAGTTGACCATCTAACCTGTTCGTAGGAATCACCTGATGGAGAATAGTACTTGTCTTCAGTACTAAAATTTATTAATTCACCGTTTTCTTTAAAATCAAGTACACCAGATACAATACACCCGCTATTATTAAAGGTAGCTTTAACTGAAGTTGGGCTAATGGATGACCATTGTAATCTATTATCAATAAGGGTGGCTGGTGCAGCAGTGCACATATTCAAAAGCAGCATAGCTACGGCACTCGAATCATCCATTTCATGTCCTTTTGCATCAACAACTGCAAATAAACCCAGGGGTTTCATAAGCATTCTTCCCTTGCCACCAATATAAGAATCTAAGCCCACAACCGGAAGTCCTCTCATCTTAAACTTCATAAGTACTAATCTTCCAGGACTATCATCAAAAAAGTTATATTCTTCCGCTGTCATTATTGTCCAGCCTTTATCTGACCCTAAATTCATATTAATTTCCGTTACTGTTCTTAAATTATATATCTTCTCTTTTCCTATAACCCCAACATATTTAAGGTACTTTTGAACAATCTGGGGTAGCCTTTTAATATCATTTTCAGTAAGCACACGCTTTTCGAATGTTGAAGTTCTCTTTAGGCTCTTTTGCACTTCTGCCTTAAATGTTTTCTGTGCACCTTTCGATTTGTAAAATAAATATATGATCGTTATGATAATTAAAACGAAAGGTATAATAAAAATATACCTCTTATCCATTAATTTTCCCCTCCTAATTTAAATAGAATACATATGTGGCAATTAAAATTATTGGATGTATTTTTAATGCTTTCTTCCGCAATTGAATTTGTATATTTACTTTTAAGAAAAGTGACCCTCAGAATGCAACATATTCTGTTCGCTAAACAACTGATATCATTGCTCCCCCTAAGTATCCTGATAATATATATATTACATCGATATCCATTTAACGGCAATATTCCCTTCCTTGTCTTAAGGTGATCGTAACTCCCAAAACTCTGAAATACAATCACGCAACAGCCCTATTCCTTTCAAATATTTATTCTGCGTAAAAGTGCATCCCCCTAAAAAAAAATCCCTCAAACAGTTAGTCTGAGGAAACATATTACGCTCTTCAATTATTACTAATCCGCACTAAACTGCTGGTATCAAGCTAATTCCGCTCTATCAACACCACGTACTCCACGCGGGTGGTGTGCTCTTGTTAGCATATACTTGAAGCAAATAGAACCGTCCCTATTGCTTCCTCCCTAACCGCCAAGGCGACGGCCTCACAATAGATGGTGTGTTCTTGTTAGCAAATGATAGTCAGCAAAACAAGAGACAAGGAAGTGAATTGACCCTTGTCTCTTGTACTTAATAAATAGTATATCTCGCAATCTCTATTTGCTCTGCATCAGACTTTTGTCTTTCACAGACTATTCTTTTAAATACATATTGCCCATGCCTCAAGGCAATTTCCATAAAGCAAAGAAATATTCCCATATCAATGGAATTGTAAAATGGAATCCTTTCTTTAGGAATAATCGAACCTACTTCTGTTGATCGAAAGATTCTAATATGATTATTCTCATTAACTACTCGCCAAGGTTGAGAATTGCAGGCACTTGGAGCAAACCTTACAATATTCGTAACATTTGATATTTGCTTACCTACCCAAATTATTTCTATATCCTTACGTTTTGCTTTTACATAGTCTTTCCTAAATTCTTCAGGTCGACCTTTTCCAAAAGCGAGCATAATTACATAATAAAGTCCGTGATACTTCAACACATCAGGTTTTCCCATACCGTACCAGCATACACCGATATTTTGCGATGCCATCCAAAGATCCAATTGCTCCAAAAGGTAACCAACATTCAGTAGATAATTTTCTTTTTGTTCACTATACACTAAAAGGCAATATTCACCACGCTTGCACGTTGTTTCTTCACGTTTTACAATCCTATACTTTATTTTAATATCTTCTATTAAAGGCAATAGTTTATTTAGATGTTGCATAATGTTTTGCAGTTCCTCCATGGAAAGTGACAAAGAATCATCGAAGCGTCTAAAGGACTTACGTTTAAAAATCATATCGTACAAACTATTCATAGTAATCATTTCCCTAGTTGAACTTATACACAAAGGGTAATATGTTATAAAATTATTATCAACATAATTTTTAAAACTCTAACTAAATATGATTTCATACATTAGAATTAGTGGCCAGATACAGCACTTTAGAACTAATTAAAAAATCCGCTTTTGAGAAACTTCAACAGCGGATTTTAATCAAACCTTACTTCCTAACCACCAGGGCTACGGCCTCATGATGGATAATGTGTTCTTGTTAGCATATAGAACTATTAACCTATACCAATAAATTTTATCATTTCAGTTTTTTTCAGTTAATCCAGCTATATATGTTGATATTGTGAAAACTCAATAATGGTTTTGCCCGATTTCTTATAACTAAAGCATTTATGTTCATTTTTATAAAAAAGGTTTATCCAATCTTTTATCAAAGGTATTGTTTTTCTTTAACTCTCTGTGCCACCCAACATTGCTTAACCCTATTTTATTAACTATACTCAGAATAACCAGTATGGACTTTGATAGCTCATATGGTTTCCCCAACTCTTTTACAATGTTCTTATCAAAAGCATTAGTTTCTTCATATGCGCTACCTAAATCATTAAGCAATCTGAATACCTTTTTAAACATTTTGGGGTACATATATATCCCCGCAGCTTCCCCCTTAGAAACTGTACCTAGATAATTATAGTTAAGTTGTTTTGCCAAATCCGCAAAATAGGCTTCAACAAATCTTTCCTGCGCGGTTTCCATAAATCCTGCTTGGATAATAAATCCTATGTATTTATCTTCAGTAGCAGCTGGCTCCATATTTTCAATAAACTTCATAACAATTCCGGGCATAGCGTGAATATAAAGCGGCAATATTATAATGATTGCATCAAAGCCTGCTGCATACCTTGCAAGCTCCTTTGTATCAGCATTAGCTATACATCTAATTTCGCAGGGGTTTTTCATATTTCTAATAAACTCCTCCGCAAAAATTCTACTATTGCTATTTATAGAGTTTCCTTTAGGTGATCCGTTTAAAATTATTGTATTCATGCACCTTCACCAACCTCTGCAATAAATTCCTCAATAGCTTTTATAGTAATAGTCTTTGAGTGGAACTGATAAAATACACGATTGATATAGTCCACAAAAATCTGACGACTATCCGCACTTTCAAATTCACCATCATAATAAAATTCAATATCAGGATATTTATCGTACCTCGGAGCGTGCATAGATTCACCTGTCGAATGGGTAACATATGGAAGATAAAGTGGTATCATCCTATCGAAAAGAGTTTTTAGATTACCGCTGACAAACCCGCTTGTAACCTTGCAGAAATAAATAGCCTTATCTGAAGTTATATATTCGTGATAGAATCCGTCTAAATCTTTGTAGATACATTTACCTGGTGTTTTCCACCAACACGTCCAGCACCCTGTACAATCCTTCACAGCCATTTGTGCTAGATCAAATGTAGTGACATTTGGAATTGTAATACTCTCACTCTCTTTTATTATTACAGTTTTCATTTTACTCCCCCCTTTGCAATTTCCCACATTTTTACATGTTTGGCTCTATTATACACCCACAATATATTATACTACAATGCATTAACAACAAAACTCCCCCAAACCAATTAGTCTGAGGGAATATAAAACATACTTCTTAAAACTTCAAGCCTTTGAAATCAGCTTATTTCTTCTCTATCACCGCGACGGCCTCACAATGGATGGTGTGTTCTAGTTAGCATATATTCAATAACTGGATAGCTTCGGTGCCAGGCGCCATAGACTTCTAGTATAAAAAACTCAATAACGCCTAAATGTCGTGTCTAGCGCTGTATGAAGCTTTTATTGATGCTTTGCTCATTAACCTGCCAAATTTTATTGCAAACAGATAAGACAGCCTTACCTGTACATTTACAAGAAAGGATGGACAAATAATAAATTTCATCTTATTAATGTTTTTGGCTAAATTAACACCTACCTTTTTAGGGTCTTCCTTAAACTCATTTGGTATTGGTAATGGGTTGGAAGATATAGTTCTAGTTAGAGGTGGATGCATAATATGAAAGGAAATTCCCGTATTTTCATACTCAATGTTTAAACACTTAGCTAGCGTTTCAATCGCTGCTTTACTTGATGCATAGGCACTTATATTTATGAACCCAGTAATACCTACCCCTGAACTGGTAAAAACTATCCTACCTTGCTTTTGTTTTTGCATATATGGGAGAACTGCTTTTGCTATATGAATAGCACCAAAATAATTAACGTCAAAAATATTTCTATATTCTATGTCAGATGTATTTTCCATGCTGGTAAATAAGCATTTGCACGCATTATGTATAGCATAATCTATACTCCCGAAGGCTGTAAATACTTGTTCGACACAAGTATTTACAATTGTTTGGTTAGTTATATCGCAAATAAAGCATAAGAGGTTTTTGCTGTACTTTCGTTTTAGTTCTTCCAGGTTATCAACTTCCAAGTCAAATACTGCTACATTTTTTCCCTCTGCTAACAATTGCGACACCATGTAAAATCCAATCCCGTTATTTCCACCCGTAATAATTACACTATTCATAAAGTTCCTCCTCTTCATTCATTTTATATTACTTAGCAAATTACCATAGCTGAAGAGCGCGATCTGTATTAGTTGATATATTTATTATACTATACGACATAGATTTAATGTTAAATAATGGATCTAATAATTCGTGCATAAAGAAACTTCCCTCAAGACATCAGCTGAGGGAAGTTAATATATTTCATTTTCATTCAACCATCACTATATCTTCATTTAATCTACTTTTAATCCCTAACCAGCAAAGCTACGCCTCACAATGGATGGTGTGTTCTTGTTAGCATAAAGATTAAAATATACCTTGTGACACAGCGATTTTATCCCACAAGGAAAAAAGCACCTCAAGTTATTATCTAATATAATAAATAATCATTTCTGTAAAGAAGTCAGAATTTCAGTTCCCATGACAGTTGCTGGAATTCTGTATTCTGGCGGCAAATTTGATAATATTATTACTCCAATTTGATTTTCTTTATCAAAACCAATATAGCTGTTATAATCTCCTGTTCCGCCATTATGCCAAATAAAATTATTTTCATTATCAATCATCCAGCCAGCACCAACAGCATCTATACGTATTCCCATTTTTTCATAACTTCCAGTTGTAGCATTTACTTCGGCCAATACTTCATGTGCCATGGATAAATAATCTGATTCTTCACCCATATGCATCTTTATATATTGCATCATATCAGTAATATTAGATAATAGTGCACCAGCCGGCATATATGCATCTGATTCTGACCATTTCCAATAGTTCTTAAGATCACCAGATCCATCTGAAATCTTTGTATTTGTAAGTCCTAAATCTTCTGAAATATAGTCATTCATCAATGGTGTATAGTCTTTATCATATATCTTTTCAAGCACGGCACCTAAGACTGCCATCCCAAAATTAGAATATTTAAATGCATAGTCAGAATCATCTAAACTAATTTTTTCGAGTCTTTCCAAAAGCATTTTCTCGGATATTCCATTAAAATCATTTTGTTTGTGCAGCAAATTAGAAATCATAGGCTTTTCGAAATAGTATTCATTATATCCAGACGTATGCGTCACTAATCTTCGAACTGTTGGATAATAATCCTTCTTAGGAAGACTCAAATACCTTTCAATAGAATCATCAAGACTAATCCTTCCTTCACTAATAGCTTTACATAGCAATGAAGTAGTAAATGTTTTTGAAATAGACCCAATTTCATAGATATGTTCTTTTTTAGGTTGTATAATGCCATTTTCACCATAAACTTCGTATGTCATTTTGCCATTATTAATAATTCCTACCGTGATAACTACATCTTTATTATCTTTGGTTGTATAAACAAGCATTTCATTAAATGTCATTTTCGATAATTGATTGATTTTATATAAACCATAAATACAATAACTGCCGAATCCAACGGCAGTAACCAAAACTATTATAAAGATAGCTTTCAGTATTTTCTTTTTTCCCCATATATACTTTTTCATTACATCCCCCCTCGTATAGATTTATAAATAACCTCCTTATATCATCTACTTGAAAAATACTCTGTAAATTCCTTCTCATATACAAATATTACTTTTTAGTATTGAATCTGTTAACGAATAGTGTTGATGATTAAATATTTTTTAAAATACGCATAATTGCAAATTTCCCTGCTGTAACAGCAACTGGAAGTCCTCCAGGCGCCTGTATCCACTGACTTGCTATATACACATTTTTAATTCCTTTCACAGTACCTTTTACCCTAAAAGATTTTACATTTTTTCGCGTAATAAATCCCATATACGCGCCATGATAAGAATTGCAATAGCGTTCATAAGTAATTGGTGTCCAGGAGTCCAATAATTCAATATGTCCCTTTAAATCAGTAAACTTTACAAGGATACGCTGCATCACTTCTTCTGCTAGTTGATTTTTCCGCATATTATATGTTTCTGAGTCAAGATTTTTCCAGTATTCATAATCTTCATCATATTGAAGAATATTGGCTTGCAACACTGTTTTTCCTTCCGGAGCCCAATCTGGCTCATATTCATAGGATTTTACAAAAATACGGTTTACATTTTTTTCGCCTACACTCATAGGTTTGCAGTCAAAGAAGATAGTACCCCTGTATGGATAAGCTGATTTATCAATAGAAAATGCCATCTGCAATCCACTAAATAGAGGATATTTCTTTACATCTGAAAAACTTTTCTTCCACTTTTTATCCATATATTCATTTCCTAAAAGTTTTTCATAGGCTTCCATAACATCAGTTGCAAGCAGCACATAATCTGCCTGGTGAATACTACCATCCATAAGTTCAATACCTGATGCTTTATTCCCTTCTAGGCATACTTTCTTAACAGTACTACCGATGTGTATAATACCCCCCAAGTTCTGATACTTTCTCAGCATACGATTCACCATTGCCAGAGAACCGCCTGCTGGAACATCCCCGTTACCACAGGCAACAGTGGCATAAGAAACAATAAAAGAAGATGCCTGATATTCCTTTGGAAGATAATCTGTCATCAGTGCTTTTATAACAGGATTCTTAAACCTGTCTGACAAATCCTGCAGATCAATTCCCCCATATTCCTTTATAACCTTAGGCATATTTGCCATGGATTTTCCCATTTTTACATAGTCTTTTATTCCCATCATATCCATTGGTTTGTCTGCAGGCATTTCGCAGCACTCTGCATACTTTACATGGGTGATAAATTTTCTAATTTCTATCTCGTCTTCCGGTGAAAGTTCCAGTAATTCCTTCTCTGTTCTGTCTAAATCTTTCCAGAGTGTAACATTTTCACTCCCTACATATGTTGTATAAAATTTATCATCATATATAAATTCCATATCAGGCTCCAATGCTCCTACTTCTTCCCAAACCTTGCGAAGCGAAGTACCTTTTTTAGTTCCTGTAAGCCAATGAATGCAATTGTCAATATGATGCTTTTTCCGGTTCCAACCCATACATTGTCCCCCGGCAGTGTGACTTTTTTCAAATATCTCTGCATTAAATCCAGCTTCTCTGGCATAAATCCCAGCACTGATTCCAGAGACTCCACCCCCAACGATTATAATCTTTTTCATGTTATATATCCCCCTTTATTTTAATCTAATTATATCAACAATCCATTCTGCTTCCGGCAGTGGTATATCAGGATGCATGGCGTACTGCTCTGCAATTCCCTGTATACTGCACCAATATGCATTAGATAATGCCATGGGATTGCCTTTTCGAATAATCCCCTTTTTTTGACCAGATTTTATAATATCAACTGATTTCTCTAAGGTATTCACAGATAAAGCAGTTTCCTTAATATTTTCCGGTATTCCTTCTGTCCTCTGCATCTGCGCCATGAATACAAACATTTTTGCTGTAATGGGCTGCTCCTGCATATAAGCAATTAACTGCGACGTAAATTTTTCGTAAAAATCAAGTTCATTAAGATATTCCATCTGCAGGGGCATTTGAGTTCCCTGTAACCCAATATATGTTAGTTCTTCTAATAACTTTTCTTTTGATTCAAAATAATGGAATAGTAATCCAACACTCATATTTGCTGTCTTGGCAATATCTGATACTTTAGTTGCAGCATAGCCCTTCTTTACAAATAAATCTAAGGCCACGGACATAATCTGCTTTTTTCTTTGTTCCTTTTGCTCTTCTCTTTTCATATTTCCTCTTCCCATTAAATTTATATTCATTGAACTTTTATTCAATTAAAATATAACATAAGGGTTAAAACTTTACAAGCACCTTCCAATTGAAACTATGACAAAATAAAAAAAGGGTAATGTCCTTTAAAATTTTAGAGTGACAGTACCCTTTTTTTGTTTTTATATAAACCAATAGAACCCCTGATATATAAGGCTTTTCTACCACAAACGTTACCGGTTGAAACATTTATTGAAATCCAGCCACCTTCGTTGTATCTCAGCCCATTCTTATCAGTAAAGAATTTTTCCTATCCCTCAATATGTTCCCACAAACGCATCCTGGTGCTTTAGGTCGAGTAGACAAGATTGTTATAATCAATTAACCCAGTAAAATCATTGTCTACCCCTTTCCATCAAAACCACCGACTCAACATGGATGGTGTGCGGAAACATATCCAAAACTCATGCAAGGCTATTTATTGTATATCCTGTACAGAAATACTGCTGCTTCGGCACGTGTGGTGTAAGCATGCGGGTTGATTCTATCACCAGAACCAGTGATCAGATTCTCCTTAACCAAGGTCGCGAGACTTATTGCTGCATAATTGGCGATATCTCCTTTATCGCTGAATTTTCCCAGTACAGTAATATCATCTGCCGCTTTCAACGCTTTGAATTTCTGCATGGTACGTGCTGTCAGCACCATCATGTCCTGTCTTGTGATGCTTGCATCCGGGTCGAACTTATTGTTTCCTGTACCGGTGGTGATACCAAGCTTTTTGGCTATGCCTATTTCTTTGTAGTAATATGCATTCTTGTCAATGTCGTCAAAGTTTCCGTCAACCCTTGCTTCAACACCCAGAGTTCTAACAAGGAAGTACAGGTATTCCGCCCTTGTGATGTTTGTTTGAGGAGCATATTCGCTTTCTGATCTACCCTTCAGT
>JAQZAX010000095.1 GCA_029239455.1 Anaerocolumna sp. | reverse complement strand
AAGGTCAATGCCGTAATACAGGCTGCAGGACCAGGAATCGATGTAACCTTAATGCCTGCCTCATATGCCATCTTAACTAACTCTTCCCCAGGGTCTGATATGCCTGGTGTTCCAGCGTCTGTAATAAGAGCCACATTAAGTCCCTGATTTAGTTGCTCAATCAGATAACGGCCCTTCTCTATTTTATTATATTCATGATAGCTGGTCATGGGTGTATTGATTTCAAAATGATTTAAAAGCTTAATGCTGTGCCTGGTATCTTCTGCAGCAATCAAATCTGCTTCCTTTAAAGTTCTTATCACTCGAAAGGTGATGTCTTCAAGATTGCCGATTGGTGTGGCACATAGATAGAGTGTTCCTGCCATTATTTTCTTTCCTTTGCCTATTCTAAAGATAGGATTCCAATAAAATATCCTCTTTATCCATTTCTTAACTACAAATCCAGATGCCTTCTATCACTGGCATCCAACTCTAGTAGCCATATATTTCGTAGATTTCATCCGTATATACATTTGGTTCCTGATAGACAATTAAAGGGGCTTCCACTGTAATTCTTGACTTTCCGCCTTTTTGGCATTCAATTAATACCATATTAGGCTCTTTCTCAACAAATGGATGCACCATCTTCATACGCTTTGGCTCTAATTTATACTTTGTCAGCGTATTAAAAATCTCCACCAGTCGAAATGGTCGGTGTACCAGATAAAACCGTCCGCCAGGTTTTAATACTTTGGCTCCTTCTCTTATGACATCATCAAGGCTACATAATATTTCATGGCGGGCAATGGCCTTTGGCATGTCCGGATTCGTAAGTCCATGCTGCCCCGTCATATAGGGTGGATTACTGGTAACGACATCAAAGGAGGCAGCACCAAAGATTCCTGAAGCCTCCTTAATATCACCATAAACCATATCTATTTTATGTTCTAAATTATTAATCATAACACTTCTGCGCGCCATATCCACGCTTTCCTGCTGAATCTCTAATCCGGTAAAATGTTTACCTTTTGTCTTCGCTTCTAACAGGATAGGGATAATTCCGGTCCCCGTTCCTAAGTCTAACACAACTTCTTCTGGTTTTACCCTGGTAAAGCCGGATAAGAGAACTGCATCCATACCAAAACAAAACTTATTCTTATTTTGAATAATTTTATACTGATTTCGCTGCAATTCATCAATTCTTTCATCTGGCAGAAGAAAATCTTCCATGTTCACAGCCTTGCCTCATTTCTATCTTCCACCAATTATTCTGTATCAAGATGGGATCTGGACTCTTTTTGTTCTAATAACTCTAATGCTCTTAATTCTTCATCTATTGTTAATTTTTCTTTTCTCTTCTTTGGTTTAAAGTTAAGTTGATCTACTTTGTAGTCTCTGACTTCTTTCTCATCATTTTCAAGACATACCACGACTTTTACCATTTGTTTTAAGACGCTGACACTTTGTACCTCACCTTTTAATCCGTCGTGAGTTGTGACATAATCACCAACATTTGGCAACTTACTATTTAGCTCTTCATATGCTTCTTCTTCATTTTTCAGGCAGCACATTAATCTGCCGCAAACACCTGATATCTTCGTTGGATTTAGAGAAAGATTCTGTTCTTTCGCCATTTTAATTGACACCGGTGCAAACTCTGATAAATGGGTATGACAGCAAAGCGGCCTTCCGCAGATGCCAATACCACCAACAATTTTAGTTTCATCTCTTACACCAATCTGACGCAACTCAATACGAGTCTTAAATACAGCTGCTAAATCTTTTACCAATTCTCTAAAATCGATTCTTCCATCAGCAGTAAAATAAAATAATACTTTATTGTTATCAAAGGTATATTCGGAATCAATTAGTTTCATTTCCAACCCATGTTTCTGAATCTTTTCTAAACAAATGGCATAAGCTTCTTTTTCTTTTTCTTTATTTTTTGTCTCAATCTCGTCATCTTCCGGTGTTGCTGTACGAATTACCGGCTTTAATGGTTGAATCACTTTATCTTCTTCTATATCCCTAGGGCCAATTACTACATATCCGTACTCCACCCCTCTTGCAGTCTCCACAATTACATTATCTCCCTGGGCAATTTCATATCCTGCAGGATCAAAAAAATATATTTTACCTGCTTTACGAAATCTCACTCCAATTATATTTATCATTCTAATTCTCCTTTATAGTAAGTAGCATTAGCTCCATAGTAATATCAAAATTAACATTGGCGCTTAAACGTACCTTGGCTTTCTGGATTGCATGTATAATTGCATCAATACCTTCATAACTTCTTTTACTTGCCTGCTTTAATATGTCCTGATACTCACTTTTATAAATAAGCTGGTTTATATCCTTTGTTACTTTAAATAATAGCACATCCCGATACCATAAAATCATAAGGTCTAAGTAATCATCGATCTGCGCTTTATTCTCCGCTATTTTTTTTAATGCATCTATAATTTCATATAACTCCATATCATCAATATATTTTAATAAATGAAGTACATCATTTTTCATTTCCCCAAATCCTTCCGAGGAGGCATATTGAATTGCTCTTCCAACATTGCCTTGGGCAAAAACCGTACTAAGATCCGCCTGATAATCGGGAACTTGATAGTTGGTCATAAGGAATTCTTTTAGTTTATCCTTATCTACCCCCTGCAATTTTAATGTAACACACCTTGATAAAATGGTTGGAAGCAGCGCATTTAAATTATTGGTCAGCAAAAGTATAACTGCATAACGAGGCGGTTCCTCTATGGTTTTTAACAAGGCATTCTGTGCCTGTTCCGTTAATTTCTCCGCGTCATCAATGATATATATTTTATATGGGCTATTGTAGGGTTTAATCTGAATATCATTATTCACCTGAACCCTAATATCATCGATACCTACACTTGCCTTTTCATGGGTTACCTGTATTATGTCCGGATGATTGTTTGATGCCGCCTGAAGGCATGATTTGCATTTACCGCAGGCATTCATCTTGTCTGGATCCCTATTGGTAGCCTGCTGTATTTCTTCACATTGCATTGTCATGGCAAATGCACCTGCCAGCATATTTTTGCCAGCTCCATCTTCTCCTGCAAGTATGTAGGCATGGGAGATTTTATTCATTCCGATTGCACTTTTCAAATGTTTCATAATCTGTTCATGTCCAACAATATGATTAAAGTCTAACATCCGCCACACCTCACTATGATTACGTAAATATATCTAGCAGAATACCTCTGATTTCATCTATTTTGCTTAATATGGTAATATGATCCTTCTCATCCTTGATAAGCTCTGCTGCCAAATCATCCAGGTTCTGATCAATCAGTTTAATCATTCCGTAGACTCGGTGCCTTCCTCTTCTATCGAGGAAGTTCTCTCTCGTAAATTTATGTGAATGGCTGACGATTTCATTCATAAACTCCTGAATCAGGCGGCGATACTTCTTCATATCCCTAACGTCCATATGCTTGCCAAGTTTCTTACCCTGTTGTGTAATATCCTCCATTAGCACGTTAAGTCTGGCTTGTAGTTCTTGTTCTTCAATATTACTAATTAACGTAAATTTAAAAGAACCGTCTGCTTCTGGCACAGGGGCTTTGGGCACTATATTCGTCACTGGATTTGTCTGATTTACCTTAATGTCCATATCGCTTCACCATATCTTTCTTAGCAAGTACAAAAACAGGTCATTTTTCCATGAATTGTACACTCTCGTGTTAACAAATCACTTCATTGAAAAATTGCCTCTTTTTATAATTATAACATATTATTCCGATAATATATAGAAAAATATTTAAAGCATTTCTTTTATATCTTTTACTATTTCTTTCATACAATCTTCCAGGTTTTCATTATGATATCTTTTAAATATCTTGAGTTTATTCAGATTTTCTTCTGAAAAATCCTGTTCGTCTGCAAGAAATCTTCGGCACAGTTCGGCAAATTTTGGCTTGTCCTGTTTCTTTTCTCGCTTAAGTGCCCGCTCCAGGCGAGCACCATCCTCTACTTCAATATAGATTGGCACAACTTTATCATCGCCATAATAATTTCTGACTTGTTCATATGCCTCTAATGTTGTAATGAATAAGTAATTCCAACTTGATAAATCTATTTGTCCGTCATCCAGGGTAAAGTAATTCCAGATACCGTGCATTGTTTTATAAGCCCGGTGCTCAATTACTTTATCCATAGTAATCCATTCCTTTAACTTTTCTTCACTTACAAAATAATATTCGACACCATGGGTTTCCCCTTTTCGTATGGGTCTGGTGGTATATCCAATGACAGATTTAAGTTGCAGCTCAGTATTATCTATTAACTGTTTAAAAATTGTATCTTTACCTGTTGCACTTTTCCCCATTACTATAAATATTTTGGACATGCCTTAAATTTCCTTTCTATGTCAAGCTATCAAGCTACTCTCCTATTTTACCACTTTAATATAGTTTGCTTCAATATCCTCTGTCCCCTGAACAGATAGTCCATTTTCCTTATACTCATTTATCTGAGCGATAAATCTATGATTAATTAACTCTCCAGGTACCAGTATCGGTATCCCTGGTGGATAGAGATAGACATATTCAGCAGAAATTCTGCCATTACCTTCAGAAAATAGAATTCTCTCAAAGGGTCGGTGTATTGCCTCGTAAGAGCTCAACTTTATTTCCGGTAGAATGAAATCAGCAGTTATATCATCCAGTTGGGTAGCATCTGGTTTGGTATCATCTGGTTTGATATCATTTTGTTTAGTATCATTTGGTTTAGTATCATCCTGTTTTGCTTCATATACTATGGTTACTTCATTATCTATTGCAAACAGGGCCTCTTCCAACCTTTGAAAACCTTCTTTTGTATCACAAATACTGGTCATGCCAAGAACATAATCCATAGATACCAGTTCCATCTGTATCTTATATTGTTCTAGTAAACGCTCATAAAGCCTGACTCCCGTCATGTCAGTGCCTTTTACAGATATGGTGATTTTAGAGGGATCTATCCCATAGAATCTAGTATTTTGATACGGATTTAATACTTTTATTTTACTTAGCCCATTCATTTTATCATAAAATGATCGCAATTGCTTATGATATGAGTCAAATAATTCTTCCCCTTTTGTCTCAAGCAGTGAGATACATTGCTCTATACTTGACATAAGCAGGTAGGAAGGACTGCTGCTCTGATAAATTGAAAGATACCTTTTGACATTATCATAATTAACCAGCGTACCATTTACATGAATAAGAGCAGTTTGTGTAAAAGAAGGCAGAGTTTTGTGAAGACTGTGTATTACAATATCTGCTCCGCACTTAATGGCATTCCTAGGAAAGTCCTTATGGAAACCAAAATGTGCTCCGTGGGCTTCATCCACTAATAGAGGTACTCCGTAGCGATGTGCTATGGCAGAGATTGCAGATACATCAGAAATAATTCCTTCATAAGTGGGGGAAGTTATTATAATAAGTTTTGCGTCCTGGTTTTTTATCAACAAATCTTCTATTAATGATGGATTTAATCCACAATTGATTCCAAATTCTCCGTCTTTTTGTGGGTAAATATAGACTGGCTTTAATTCATTTAGATATATCGCATTATAGACCGCTTTGTGTGAGTTTCTGGCTACCAAAACTTTATCACCTTTATTCGTACAGGCAGATATTCCGGCTAGTAAGCCGACGGTGCTTCCATTAATCAGATACGCGGTGTGACCTGCACCATAGAGCCTGGCCGCACGTTCCATTCCCTCATAAAGGATAGATTCTGCGTGATGCAGGTTATCAAACCCTTCAATTTCCGTAATATCAATTCCATAGGGGTTAACCATGTGATTCCACATGGTATTTCGTTTATGTCCAGGCATGTGCATAGGGTAGTAACCATCCATACTATATTTTACCAGACTCTCATATAAATTCATTTTATTACACCGCCCTTCTCTTAAAAATTATTTTACTCAATCTGTTAAAGTTATTCAATCTTTTTTTATACGGTGAGTAAATGTTAACAGGGATAAAATGGGCTGTTGCATTTTATTCTTCATAGCGTTAATTAACACCAAGGTATACCCTGATGTTTTAATGCCTAATAAGAATAAAATGCAACAGCCCATTTTGTTTCTGTAGATTATCCGTTATTTATCTGTTTCTTATCTGTTATTTATCTGTTTATTATCTGATTTTTAACTCCTTATAGAATTTCTCCGTAAAGGCTAGTTCCAGTCCTAGTTGTTTGCCAATCTCTAGTAAATACCCACTAAATGTTTCAAGCTCATTTGGATTACCAGCATCCATATCTCTTCTAAGAGAGCTGGTTGCATTGTCTGCATGTTCATATAAAAAATGGTGATAATGTTCCTCTTCTAAGCCCTCCGGCAGATAAACACCTTTGGTTCTTCCTACAAGGCAGGCTTCATATAACAGGGAGCGAAATTCTTCTATCTTCTTAGGGTCCTGTCTTAATACACCAGTTGTCGTGTTATAATAAGCGGTAATAACGTTATAAGCACAATTTAATACATACTTTCTCCAGATTGCAGCTTCAATATCAGCTTCTATGATACATTCAACACCTGCTGCATTAATAAATTCATTTACGTGCTCGATGATTTCCTTTTCCTTTTCACCTGGATTCTTTAATCCAATATGGATATTGGCATACTTTCCATTCTGCACTATAGTGAAATCTTTCGTGCTTCCTGCCACTACATAAATCAGTGAATCCAGTACAATTCCCTGTCCCAGATAATTTCTTGTTCTTTCGCTGGGGTTTGTACCATTCATTACCGGTATAATTACGGTATCCGGACCAACCATGGGAAGAATCTGCTTACAAACCTGTTCTAATGAATAATTCTTGACACATACAAAGATATAATCCATTATGCCAAGTTCTTCTGGCTTGTCTGTCACTTTTTCCGGCATTACCAGATAATCGCCCATATATTCACTTTTTACAATCAACCCTTTTTCAAGTATTGCTTCTTTACGTGCTCCTCTGGCAATAAAGGATACATGAGGATATTTTTTAGCCAATGCCCCGCCTACATATCCACCGATTGCTCCAATTCCTACAATACTGATTTTTTTATCTGTGAAATCACCCATTTTGTTTCTCCTTCATATAATTTTACCTGTTTATATCATAATCAAGATTCCTTAGTATTTCAATCCCAAATAAAAAGAAAGGGTCTGAATTGCCTTCTTTTCTTCTGGCATCAATGGGTCCATCATCCATTACTTCCGGGTAAATGCGCCCAACAAAACATACTGCAAGAAATAAAGAAAGCTAACGAATCAGACGCTGACAATAATAAATTCTAAAATATTTTAATATACAAATTGCATTTAAAGTGTTACCTTATATGTGTAGTTTTTCTATAGTAAAAATTTTTGAATTAAATTAAACGCTTGTTAAAACAATAGTAAAGGATAGGGGGATAATGGTATGCTTTTTCTGCAATCAGTTAGAAAAGATAATAAAGTTTTGTTACCTATAGCTACTCTATTATTCTGTGTTTTATTAACATCTCAGGTAGCATTTTATTTATCACTCTCCCATTCTTACTCGGTAAATACTCCAAATACCAATGTTAGTTTATCCAATCATTTAAAAATCAGCTTTCATTATAAGAATTTATCATCAGATACGTATCTCCCGGAAGAAGAAACCATAGGGGCCCTCTTTCAGGATTCAAGGGGTGATAGTTTTCCGTTTTATGATCTTGTTTTATATAGCCTGGGTACAGAGGTGCTGTCTTCTATGAACTGGAAAACATATCGGTATTTCTGTCTATCTACGTATAAAAAATCATCAAATACAACCTCTTCAAATGCAATACCTATCGGCGGTAATGCCCCGCCAAGATAGAATTTACATGATTTATATTATTAATAAGTATGCAATTCAAAAATAAATATAAATGCAGAAAGGAATCCTAATGAAAAATAGAAAGCCTGTATTTTTTATTGTTTTATTTATAGCAATTATTATGGCATACTGTGCTAAATTTGGTGTATCAATTACTGTCGGAACCACTGAGTTTAAAATACTTGGTGCTCCAAAGATGCGCTTTGGTATTGATATCCGAGGTGGAGTAGATGCAGTGTACGAACCGGAAGAACTAGACCGTAAAGCGACTTCAGATGAACTAGAAGCTGCACGAAGCATTATTGAAGCACGTCTTGATCAAAAGAATATATTAGACCGCGATGTAACTATTGATAAAGATAATGGTTATATTATTGTTCGTTTCCCATGGAAAGCAGATGAAACTGAGTTTAACCCTGAAGATGCTATGGCGGAGCTAGGTCAAACCGCACAGCTTACCTTCTGCGACGAGGAAGGTAATGTCCTGTTAGAAGGCTCTCATGTCAAAAAAAGTACACCACAGCGCAGTAACAGCACAAATGGGTTTGTTGTCAGCCTTATATTCGATGAAGAAGGTACCAGACTCTTTAGTGAAGCAACCGAAAAGCTGGTAGGGAAAATCATAAATATTTATATGGATGATACCCTGATTCAATCTGCGAAAGTCAGTGAACACATTTCCAGTGGCAAAGCGCAGATAAGTGGTATGCCTAGTTTAGAAGCAGCTAAGAATATTTCTGATAAGATAAATTCCGGTTCTTTACCATTTTCAATGACCACAAAGAATCATTCTACCATTAGTCCTACCCTTGGAGCAGGGTCCCTTGATATTATGTTAGAAGCAGGCTTCATCGCTTTTTGTATTATCAGTGCATTATTAATACTATATTACCGCCTTCCGGGCTTTGTTGCTTGTATCTCGCTAATTATTCAGATATCAGGTCAAATACTTGCTCTCTCCGTTCCACAGATAACACTTACCCTGACGGGTATCGCAGGGGTTATCCTCTCTATTGGTATGGGTGTAGATGCTAATATAATTGTATCTGAACGTATTAACGAAGAAATCAAATCAGGAAAAAGTGTTCAAGAAGCTATTACCTCTGGATTCAAAGGTGCCTTTTCCTCCGTATTTGACGGAAATATTACCGTATTGATTGTTGCCGTTGTATTATCATTATTTGGCTCAGGTTCCTTGTTATCATTTGCATATTCACTGCTTACAGGTATTTTCTTTAATTTTGTGGCAGGTGTCACCGCTTCCAGGTTAATGATCCGTTCTCTTAGTAATTTTAAACTCTTTAGTAAGCCCGGATTCTATACTTGCAGATCAAGGAGGATAACTTATGAGCAAGAATAATATGATTCATTTTTATAGTAAACGCTGGATTTTTTTCGCTGTTTCATTATCCATTATGTTAATAGGAATCATTAGTATCTTTGTAAATGGAGTACAGTTAGATATCCAGTTTAAGGGTGGTGCTTTATTAAAATACAACTATGTGGGTGAAATAAATACGGATGATGTTTCTGATATAGCAAATGAAATTTTAGACAGACCGGTAACCACTCAGCTCACAACGGATTTATTATCTGGTGAAGAGCGGCTCATTATTAATATTGCTGGTAAGTATGGATTAGATGCGAAAGACCAGCAGTCCTTTGATACTGCTTTAAAAGAGCAGTTTCCAGGTGCCAAATTAAAACTTGCGGAATCTTCCATGTTAGAAGCTTTCTTTGGAAAACAGTTTCTCCAAAAAGGTATTATTGCAATTGCTCTTTCCGCACTCCTTGTCATGGTGTATGTTTGGATACGTTTTAGCAGAATTGGTGGATTATCTGCCGGGGTAATGGCTCTGATTGCACTATTTCATGACGTTTTGGTAGTTTTCTTTACCTGTGTGTTTTTTCAGATACCCATAGGCGATTCTTTTGTTGCAGTTACGCTTAGTATTATAGGCTATTCCGTAAATGATACCATAGTAATCTATGACCGTATCCGAGAGAACAGCAACCTGCATCCGGAGGCTTCCGTAGATATTATTGCCGATCTCTCCATAACACAGTCCATTACTAGGTCTGTAAATACCAATATTGCCGTACTAATCAGTGTAAGTATGATATATTTATTGGCCTTTTCCCATAGTATTGATTCCATTCAGAGTTTTGCCCTACCTATGGCCATCGGTTCCATTAGCGGATGTTATTCCACAATTTGCATAGCAGGACCATTATGGGTAATGTGGAGGAAACACAGAGGGAAGATAGTGGTAATAGAAGATAATATGCCATAAAAGATAGGGCGGACTGCTACGTAACAAATGTTGTTATAAAAATTCATTCATAGTATAAGCTAGAAGGAGGATAG
>JAQZAX010000094.1 GCA_029239455.1 Anaerocolumna sp. | reverse complement strand
CATTCGTAGACTCCATAAGCAAAGGAATGGAATTTCGATCCATATTTACCTTACCGATAAAGGCTCCAAGTCCAGACTTTACGAATAAATCAATCAGTAGTTTTGTTGCCGATTTGTGACTAGTTGCATAGATACAGGCCCTTGTAGTTCCGGCTTTCCACAAATCATCAATAAACTTTGAGTAGTTTTCCTTAGCATAATCTAAGTCCCTAAAATTACTTTCTAAAGGGAATGTATATTCATTGAGCCAGGGGATCAATTCCTTGCTATATCCAATTCCGGTATTAATCCACTGAGACCCATGTACATGCAGGTCAACAAATCCGGGTATAATAAGCTGATTCCCCATGTCCTCTATTGGTACATTTTGGTATAATTCGGGTATTTCATTGGTAACAAGTTTTACCTTGCCTTCTTCTACAATAATGTAACCATTCTCAAATAATTCAAATTGATCTTTATCCTTAGTATAAATAATATTACCTTTTATAATTTTTTCCATTGACTACCTCCTGTATGGAAAGCGGTAAATAACAGCATTCTAGTAACTCTGCTGTTTTTACATCATCATAATTATACTATTTTTAGCATTTATTATCAAGGTAATATAATGGTAGGGAAATGATGGCAATTATGTGGTGCTTTATTCATTTGGCTGCCTTACCCTCAAACACTATATCTCTTACAAGCCTCTTATCAGCACAAAAATCAAGCCAGCTGGCATGATTTTTGGCTAGAGTCTTAACGATATATGAACAGTGTTCTCGGCCGGTCGACGCCAAATCGAATATAGATACAGCACTATTCATCATATATAAATTTTGAGGCTTTTGACCCTCAAATCATATTTACAAAAACAGAAATATAGGATGAATGGCAATATAAGAAGCTCCCTTGTATCTGATTTCGAAATAAAGTACAATAAATAGAAACAAAAATTAAAAAGAAAGGTTGCCACAGTTTGATTCTTTCACTCCTTTTTATTTGTGGCAGTATCGCAGGCTTGCCTGCGATATGAGGTGGGTGTAAAAATGAAATATGACTATTCAAATTTAATAGATTACTTGCTGGACTGGTTTGATTTGAATGCAAGAATTCTGCCATGGAGAGAGAATCCAATACCATATTATGTATGGATATCTGAGATTATGTTGCAGCAAACCAGAGTGGAGGCAGTAAAGGTATATTTTGACAGATTTATTACTACTCTGCCGGATATCAATGCATTAGCAAATGCAAAAGAGGAAAACCTACTTAAATTGTGGGAAGGACTTGGGTATTATAATCGTGTCAGAAATCTTTCAAAAGCTGCTAAAATAATCATGACCGAATATGACGGAAAAATGCCTGCAGACTATGATGCTTTACAAAAACTACCTGGAATTGGATCCTATACAGCAGGTGCAATTGCTTCCATAGCCTTCTCTATTCCTGAACCTGCCGTTGACGGGAATGTTCTTCGTGTATTAAAGAGAGTAGCAGGAAGTTTCGATGATATTACAAAAGAGAAAGTAAAAAGGGAATTAGAACAGGATTTAAGAGAAATAATGCCAGGGGACCGCCCTGGGGATTTTAATCAGTCACTAATGGAACTTGGAGCCCTGATTTGTATTCCCAATGGTAAACCCTTGTGTGATAAGTGTCCGATTATGCATTTATGTAAAGCGTTTCACCAGGAAATTCAGATGCAGATACCGGTAAAACCGGAAAAAAAGCCAAGAAAGATAGAAAATAGAACTATTTTGCTCATAGAGAAGGATAAGAAATATGCCATAAGAAAACGCCAGGAGAAAGGTCTGCTGGCAGGCTTATGGGAACTGCCAGGCCTTTCGGGGAAACTCTCAGCAATAGAGTTAACTGAGTATTTGCAGAAACAGGGGATAAATTTCAATAAGATAGTTCCTATGGGAGAGGCAAAGCATATCTTCTCCCATATAGAATGGCATATGGTAGGGTTCTATGTCAGATTACCGGATGCTGATTTACTTGCTGAAACAGGTAATTATAATACTTTGGAATCTTCTCTACTAACATCCTGCATCTTTGCCAGTACAGATGAGATGGAGAAAGAGTATTCTTTGCCCTCTGCCTTTGGAGCATATCGTAATTATATAAAGGAATGAGCCACTATAAAATCAATGAATTTTTGCAGGGAATCTGGCTTTGGAGATACCACAGAGTAGGCAAAACCAACCTCTCTTTGACCTAAGGGTTTCTCCAAAGGTATTTCTCTTAATGTACCTTCATTAAGCTCAGTTTGAATAAATTCTTTAATAACGCAGGATACACCAAGTCCGATTTTAGCAAACTCAATGAGAAGATCCATATCGCTAACTTCAAGAATCTGCTTCGTTACAATATTGTTTCTGGTAAAATAATCATCAATGTATAGCCGTGTCATATTTTTTTCATCTAAGAGCATTACATTTGCCGTTTTAATAATATCTATATTATCCATTGGACTATAATGATTACTATCATTTTGCAGTTCGTTTTTACTATGGGAGGACTCACGAACACGAAGGTTTTCAAGGTATACTTCAGATGACACAAAGATGTCTTCAATCATTGCTACTTTGTAAAACTCCAGAGTTTTTAGAGAATTAGGCTTACCTACCAATCCTATGTCTAACTTATTATTCTCTAGCATCTCTAGAGTATGAAAGGTAGATTGACTGTGAATCGTAATCTTAATATGGGGATATTGCTGTACGAATTCCTTGAGATAGGGTAGCAGGATATATTTACAAAGGGTCGTACTTACCCCGATTCTTAAATGCCCGATACCTAACTCGTTAATTCTGCGAATGGTTTCTTCTCCCTGCTGTAAGGTTTCAAAAGCTGACCTGGTATATTCATATAGCATATTTCCTTCCACAGTCAGCCTGACACCTCGCGAGGTTCTGACAAATAGCGTAATTCCAAGGTCATCCTCCAGACGACCAATGGATTTACTGATTGCCGGCTGACTAATAAAGAGTTCTTTGGCCGCCTTGGATATATTACCGGTGGAGGCTACTGTATTGAATATTTTGTATAATGATATATTTTGTTCCATTCACTTCTCCTTTGGAGTTTCGCAATCACCTATAGAAATCACCTATTGAAAATACCTGAAGCAATACTATAACCTTAAGTTATAACAAGTATTCATAATATGTATTTCTATTATATCAAAAAGTATGTTACTATAACAATATAAATTTTCTAGTGGAATGAAATGATTTGATTGTCAGATATATTACTGTGATTCGTCATTATTATATTTGACATCAAATACGAAAGGATGTGGGGTTATGAATTATAATATTGCAGTAATACCTGGTGACGGAATTGGACCGGAGATAATTACAGAGGCGAAAAGAGTGCTGGATAAGATCGGAGTAAAATACGGACATAACTTTCAATTTACAGAAGTGTTAATGGGTGGTATATCTATTGATACTCACGGAGTTCCTTTAACAGAAGAAGCTATTGCAACTGCCAAAGCAAGTGATTCTGTATTACTTGGTGCCGTTGGTGGTAACGTTGGTCAGTCCAATTGGTATAACCTACCGCCGAATCTAAGACCGGAAGCAGGACTACTGGCCTTACGTAAAAGTCTTGGCTTATATGCCAATATAAGACCTGCAATATTATTTGACGAGTTAAAAGCAGCATGTCCATTAAAAGACGAGATTATTGGTGACGGATTTGATTTCGTAGTTATGAGGGAATTAACCGGAGGATTATACTTTGGTGAAAGGGGAACCACCACAGAAGGCGGCTTAAGAAAAGCCTTTGATTCCTTGGTTTATGATGAAAATGAAATAAAGCGTGTTGCAATCTGGGCATTTGAGATTGCCATGAAGAGAAATAAAAAAATATGTAGTGTAGATAAAGCCAATGTATTAGACTCTTCAAGACTTTGGAGACAGGTGGTGAAAGAAGTGGCAGTCCTATATCCGGAAGTGGAACTGACCGATATGCTGGTTGATAATTGCGCAATGCAGTTAGTAAAGGACCCAAAACAGTTTGATGTAATTCTTACAGAGAATATGTTCGGTGACATTTTATCAGATGAAGCAAGTATGGTAACCGGCTCCATCGGCATGTTATCTTCTGCAAGTCTTGGAGAGACAAAACTTGGACTGTATGAACCAAGCCATGGATCAGCACCGGATATCGCCGGACAAAATAAAGCGAACCCTATTGCAACCATATTGTCAGCAGCTATGATGTTACGCTATTCCTTTGATTTGCATAAGGAAGCAGAAAAAATAGAAACTGCGGTGAAAGCGGTACTAAAAAATGGTTATCGCACAATGGATATTATGTCAGAAGGAAAAACATTAGTAGGAACAAAAGAAATGGGCGATTGTATCCTTACAGAAATATAGCAAGAACCAGAGAGTGAATGAAACAGTAATTGTTTCGTATAAATAGTAGTAGATAGTAAGGCCTAAAAGCCTGAAATAATCATTAGGAGGTTAGACTATGGGAATGACAATGACACAAAAAATACTGGCAGCACACGCCGGATTAGATAAAGTGGATGCCGGACAGTTAATTATGGCTGATTTAGATCTGGTTTTAGGAAATGACGTAACGGCTCCGGTAGCTATTCATGAGATGGAGAAAATGAATTCAAAAGGTGTCTTTGACAAAGACAAGATAGCTTTAGTGCCGGATCATTTTACACCAAATAAGGATATCAAATCTGCAGAACACTGTAAATGTGTGAGAGAATTTGCAGCAGAACATAATATAACAAACTATTTTGAAATTGGTGAAATGGGTATAGAACATGCATTACTTCCTGAAAAAGGCTTAGTGGTTGCAGGAGATGTTGTCATTGGCGCTGACTCTCACACCTGTACTTATGGTGCATTAGGAGCATTTTCTACAGGTGTTGGAAGTACAGATATGGCAGCAGGAATGGCAACAGGTAAAGCCTGGTTTAAAGTACCTTCTGCGCTTAAGTTTGAACTAGTAGGGAAACCTTCCTCCTGGGTAAGCGGTAAAGATGTTATTTTGCACATTATCGGCTTAATTGGTGTAGACGGTGCGTTATATAAATCTATGGAATTTGTAGGAGATGGAATAGCGAACCTATCTATGGATGATAGATTTACCATGGCAAATATGGCAATTGAGGCCGGAGCCAAAAATGGAATCTTCCCAGTTGATGATAAAACGGAGCAATATATGAAAGAACATGCAACCAGGGAATATGAGATATATGAAGCAGATGAAGATGCAGAATATGAGAAAACCTATGTTATAGATCTATCCACCCTAAAATCTACAGTTGCATTCCCTCATTTGCCGGAGAATACCAGAACAATTGATGAAGTTGGTGATATTAAAATTGACCAGGTAGTAATCGGATCCTGTACAAATGGACGTATTGACGACTTAAGAGTGGCTGCCAAAGTACTAGAAGGCAGAAAAGTTGCAAAAGGATTGAGACTTATTATATTCCCTGCAACTCAGGCTATATATCTTAAGGCAATGGAAGAAGGCTTACTTTCAACCTTTATTAAAGCCGGTGGTGTTGTAAGTACACCAACCTGTGGACCATGCCTTGGAGGCCATATGGGAATCCTGGCATCTGGAGAGAAAGCAGTTGCTACGACCAATCGTAACTTTGTAGGACGTATGGGACATGTGGAATCAGAAATCTACCTTGCAAGTCCTGCAATAGCAGCAGCAAGTGCTGTTACAGGAAAGATATCTTCACCGGCAGACCTTGGACTATAGGCGCAGGAAAAGATAGGGTAGGTATTGTGATTCATTGATAAAATAATAAGGTAGAAATAAGATAATAAGGCAGAAATAAGATAATAAGGCAGAAATAAGATAATAAGGCAGAAATAAAATAATAAGGCAGAGATAAAATAATAACGTTGTCATGAGACCAGTAAAACGAGGAGGTATATTATGAAAGCCCATGGAACAGTTCATAAATATGGCGATAATGTAGATACAGATGTTATAATTCCTGCAAGATACTTAAATTCTTCTGATCCTGCAGAACTTGCGAAAAAATGTATGGAGGATATTGATGCAGAATTTGTAACGAGAGTAAAACCAGGAGATATTATGGTTGCAAATAAAAACTTCGGTTGTGGTTCCTCAAGAGAACATGCGCCAATTGCAATTAAGGCGGCTGGCATCAGCTGCGTTATAGCTGAGACCTTTGCAAGAATCTTCTACCGCAATGCAATTAATATTGGACTTCCCATTATTGAATGTCCTGAAGCAGCGAAGGAGATTGCAGCCGGTGATGAAGTTGAAATCGATTTTGACAGTGGTAAAATTTATGACTTAACAAAAGGGACGGAGTATCAGGGGCAGCCATTCCCAGAATTCATGCAAAAGATTATAAAAGCAGAAGGATTAATTAATTATATAAATAGTTAATGGTGGGCTGATGCAAATACTCTTTCGGAGAGATTGCATCAGCCGATTTCATTATATAGGAAATTGCGGCACATTCTTTGTTCTATTGCATTGAATTGTGATAAGTGGTAAAATTAAGAAACAAAAGGTAATGGCGAAAACTTTGGAGTTTCGCTATTACAAAACAAATATAAGGGGAAATGTGATTTATGAAAGATTACGTAATCGTTACAGAATCTACTTGCGATCTTCCTGTACAAATTGTTAATGAATTAGATATTAAAGTGATACCAATGAATTTTGAGCTGGAGGGGAGAAGCTATACTCACTATTACGATGCTAGAGAACTAGATATCCATGATTTCTATGAGAGCCTTAAAAAAGGCGAAAAATCTACAACTTCATTAGTTAATACAGAAGCATTTATCTCTTTCTTTGAACCAATAGTAAAAGAGGGTAAAGATATTTTATATATAGCATTTTCTTCTGGATTAAGCGGAACATATAGTGCATCCCTCATTGCCATAGAGGAACTGCAGGAATCCTATCAAGACACTAAGATAATTGCAGTGGACACAAAAGGAGCATCGGTTGGAGAAGGGCTAATGGTATACTCTGCTGCTATGAAGAAGAAGGCAGGATATACCCTGGAAGAACTTTCAGAATGGATACAACAAAATGTTTTAAATCTTTGTCACTGGTTTACAGTAGATGATTTAAACCATTTAAGAAGAGGTGGGCGAGTTAGTGCATTAAGTGCAACCTTGGGCACTGCCTTAAATGTTAAGCCAATTCTTCATGTTGATGATGAAGGACACTTAATTCCAATTTCTAAAGTAAGAGGACGTAAAAAGTCTCTTTATGAACTGCTTGACCATATGGTTGAAACATGTACTAATCCAGAAGACCAGGTAATATTTATCGGTCATGGTGATACTTTGGAAGATGCCAAATTTCTAGCCGGGCTTATTCGAGAAAAATTAAATGTAAAAGAAATATATATTAGTCCAATTGGTCCGGTAATTGGTACTCATTCCGGACCCGGTACCATCGCATTATTTTTCTTTGGAACGAAACGATAGGGAGGAAATCTATGAAACTTACTTTTTTAGGTGCAACTCATGAAGTAACAGGAAGCTGCTTTTTATTAGAAGCTTGCGGGAAACAGATTTTAATTGATTGTGGAATGGAGCAGGGCAAGGACATATATGAAAATCAGGAGATTCCTATTCCTTCCGCTGACATTGATGCTGTTTTATTAACACATGCGCATATGGATCATAGCGGAATGCTTCCTAAGCTTTATGCAGAGGGGTTTAGAGGCGAAATACATACAACCGGTGCCACAACGGCATTATGTGATATTATGCTGCAGGATAGTGCCCATATTCAGATGTTTGAAGCTGAATGGAAGAACCGAAAGAGAATGCGTACCGGCGAAGAACCATTTGTACCTATCTATACTATGGAAGATGCCCTTGCAGTTATGAAGTGTTTTGTCTCCCATGATTATAATGAGAGAATCGTTTTATTTGACGGGATAGAAATTCGGTTGATTGATGTAGGACATTTACTGGGGTCTGCAAGTATTGAAGTCTGGATAACTGAAGAAGATGTTACTAAGAAGATTGTGTTTTCGGGAGATATTGGAAATGTAAATCAACCATTAATAAAAGACCCACAATATATTCAGGAAGCAGATTATGTTGTTATGGAGTCTACTTATGGTGACCGAAGTCATGGAGCGGAACCTGATTATATTGGGGAATTAAGTAACATTATACAAACCACATTTGACAGAGGAGGTAATGTGATTATTCCTTCCTTTGCCATAGGAAGAACACAGATATTATTGTATTTCCTTCGTAAAATAAAGCAGGACCGTCTGGTTACCGGACACGGTGACTTTAAAGTATACGTGGATAGTCCACTGGCAGTGGAAGCTACGGAGATATTTAATAAAAACATTGCGGGCTATTTTGATAAGGAGTCCATGGAACTTATAAAGAAAGGTATTAATCCTATCTCTTTTTCTGGACTAAAAACTGCTGTAACAGCTGACCATTCAAAAGCTATTAATTTTGATGAAGATTGTAAAGTAATTATTTCAGCCAGTGGTATGTGTGATGCTGGTAGAATTCGTCATCACTTAAAACATAATCTGTGGAGAAGTGAAAGCACTGTCCTCTTTGTTGGTTATCAATCTGTTGGTACCCTAGGACGAATCATCTTAGATGGTGCACCAATGGTAAAACTATTTGGTGAAGAGGTTCAGGTCAATGCAGAGATTAGAAAATTAGAAGGCATGAGCGGCCACGCGGATAGAGAAGGTCTTCTTCGATGGATTACTGCATATAAAAAGAAACCGGATAAAGTATTTGTGGTACATGGCGACGAAAATGTTATTGATTTATTTACGGAGAGTCTTAACAAAGAACATGGCATTAATGCCATTGCTCCATTTAACGGGGCTATTTATGACTTGAAGTTAAATGAATTAGTTGATGAAGGCAAATTAATCGAAATACAAGGCAAAAAGGAATCAAAGAAAACAGTATCTACTGCTTTTGAGCGACTAGTGAGTGCTGGCAAACGATTAATGGTTGTAATTCAACATAATGAAGGCGGAACCAATAAAGATCTGGCCAAATTTATGGGACAGATTAATTCTTTATGTGATAAATGGGATAGATAATGATTCTGCCGGTAAAAAATACTAGACAAATATTGGATTATATGATAAGGTCAGTATATTAAATTATGAAATGGGTGAAAAGATGAATATATAGTCTATGTTTCGATTTAAACAGAATGTCTCTTAGAGGTCTGGATTCCAGACTTTATTCTGTTACCGAAATTTAGATTGTATACTCGTTATGCCTAATATATTTAGGTATGTTTATTTTCTGTATATAAATCTGCTTTCGGGTTAATCTGGAGGCAGATTTTTTTATTTCATAGGAAAGTTATTTGAACTTTCCTATGAAATAAAAAAGCCCGACTGGCAGGATGCGCACTCGCGCGTAAAGTATATGTCAGCTTTGCTGACCGCGCTCGGCGCGAGAATGTGCCAAGGCACATTCTTTGATCTATTTAATGGGATAGTTTGACCAACTTCTCTATTAAAAAAGAAAACCCTCCAGTCAGGATGCGGATGACGCCCTAAGGGAATTTGTCACTGAAGTTACAGCGCACCAGCGCGCCAGCGCATAAATGTGCCAAGGCACATTCTTTGATCTTAGGAGATGATTACTATGTTACAGATAAAAAACCTTACCATAATTCATAAAAAAGATTTGAGAACTATAATAAAGGATTTTTCCTTTTCCCTAAATAAAGGCGATAAGGCAGTTATTATTGGAGAAGAAGGTAATGGAAAATCAACTTTACTAAAGTTGATCTATAATAAAGAGTTAGTAGAAGATTATGTGGATTATACAGGAGAAATAATTAAGAATAATATCAGATTTGGCTATCTGATGCAGGAATTAACAAGGGAGAGTAAGAGTCAAACGGTATATGAATTTTGTTCTGCAGCCCCTGGCTTTTATGACTTATCGCCCAAGGAGCTTGAGCATATTGCTTATGAGTTAGGCTTAAAGTCAGATGTTTTTTACTCTGACCAGCTGGTAGGTAGTCTTTCAGGTGGAGAAAAGATAAAATTACAATTTGCTGGAATTTTGATACAAAAACCAAATGTGCTTTTACTTGATGAACCTTCCAATGATATTGATATTGAAACGTTAGTGTGGTTAGAGAATTTTATTAATACTTGTGATTTACCGGTTCTGTTCATATCTCATGATGAAACCCTGCTGGAAGGAACTGCTAATG
>JAQZAX010000093.1 GCA_029239455.1 Anaerocolumna sp. | reverse complement strand
TTCTATATTATTAAATATAGAATTTTTAGTTAGTCTGCTTAATGCCTCATATCCTAATACATGCCCATCCCGCAGGGATATGATAGGCTGAAATACAGGTTTTATATGTTTGCCATCTATAATATCATCTAAATCTTCTTTAATTATTCTCATTGTGTCATTCATGTTGTGAGCCTCCAATTTTATACAGGATAAATAAGAGAGTTTACACTTACAACGCTTCCTCATTTGTTATTTTATTTAGAATATCGAAAGAATGTAAATCAATTTAAAATTATGTGTAAAAAGAATGTAAAAAAAAGAACAAAGAATGTACCTTGGCACCTTCCCTGGCCGAACGAGGCCAGCAAAGCTGGCATATAAGCGGGAGTGCGCATCCTGCCTGGAAGGCTTTTTTATGTCATAGGGAAGTTGGTCGAACTTTCCTTTGACATAAAAAATTGAGGCTGGTTTTGCCAGCCCCATACTAGAAAAATGAAATAAAATTGGTAGAACCACTTTTATAGACCAATTATACTTCTTTTGCATAGTGATGTCAATATAAAATACATAATAAATTGTAAATTATGAGATATGTTAATTATAGCAAGTTTTTTATATTATTATTAGTAATCTTAGATAATTTCTCGTCAATAACGCTAAAATGTTTATAAAGTGCTTCTCGTCCAAGCTCTTTATCTTTATTTTTTAAGCTTTTTAACATTAAACCATGTGCTTCCTGTAGTTTCTGTTTACTTTCTTTCGTGTCTAAGATTTCTTTTCTTAAATCAACAATAAAATGGTCCATAACATCAGCGACTGCCTGCAGGATATCAATAATAAGCAAGTTTTTGGAAGCCAATGTTATGGTATAATGAAATTGTTTATCCAGTACTACATTATTTTCTTCTGTTCCCTGTTCTAATTTTGTTAGAATACTCTCCAGCTGCTCTATTTGGTGCTCTGTAATATTATCAATCGCTAACATCATCGCCTGAATCTCTAGTCCTAGTCGCAATTGACTAATTTGCTCGTAATAAATTTGATTCATAATAAACATCATTGACATGGTTTCCATTAAGTTCTTTTCAAAATCACCTGTTAAGTAATTGCCGGCTCCATGCTGGCTCGATATCACACCCATAATATCTAAGGTGCGTAGCGCTTCCCTGACCGAATTACGGCTGACTCCCAATGAATCAGACAGTTCTCTTTCCGCCGGAAGCTTGTCTCCTATGCGAATTTCTCCGCTCATTATTTGACTCTTAACATAGTCGATTATCCTGGTATATGATTTTTCTTCCATAGGCTTATCCCTCTGCGATTAGTATATAATCTGGTTTCTTTTATTATATAGTGTTTTATAACCAAAATGTAAAGAACAAAATACGGTTAAGCAAACTGCCGTACAGATTGCTATCATAATTGCTATCTGGTACATAATTGCTGTTGTAGGAAGAGTTCCTGATAGAATCTGTCCTGTCATCATTCCCGGCAGTGATACGATTCCCATTCCAATCATAGAATTCATTGTTGGCAGTAATGCTGTTTCTAATGCATTGTTTACATAGGGAATCAATATTTTTTTTGGAGTGACACCTAAGTTTAGCAGTGCATCTATTTTATTTCTTTGGGTTTTTATTGAGTCGGTAAATGTTTTTAATCCTAGGGTTACTCCTGTCATTGAATTTCCCATAATCATTCCTGCAAGGGGTATGGTATATTGGGGATTAAAAATATTTTCACCTACGACTGCCAATACGAAAAAGGCGAGTACAAACAGACCGGATAAGGCTAGTGATAAACCTACTGCTATTTTAAAATTTTGATTTACCCCTTTGTTTTTCCCAAGGACTCGGCCAATAGAGAAAACTGTCATGGCAGTCAGATACAGTATAACAAAAATGGGATGTGGGTTCTTAAATATATAAGTTAAAATAAGGCCGGCTAAAACTAACTGGACGGTCATTCGTATACTTGCTACCAATAAAAATTTGCTCTGATTAATTTTAGATCTTTTCATTATAATTAAAACAATAATTAATAACAGATATATGAGACTAAACTGAAGGATATTCAGCTGTACGGCTCCTTGCACTAGATAGCCCTCCTCTCTATAGTAATCAGATTCTCGGCAAATGTCTCCGTAATCATACTATCATGGCTTACTATAATAACAGTAATCTCTTTCTTCTGACAGTACCCGGTAATATTAGAAATTACAATATTGCTATTTTCTTTGTCCAGTGCTGATGTAGGTTCATCCAACATTAATACCTTAGGCAAAAAGGATAAAAAGATAGCGATATATACCCTTTGTCTTTCACCGCCTGACATAGAAGTGCAATCTTTATCTAATGGGAAAAAGATATTGCACATGGCCAGATATTCCTGCATGTTTGCATCTTCCAGTATATTAAGACCTCTATATTCATAAAACAACTTAAAATTTTCTCTAATGGTGGTATCGAATAAAAACACGGACTGGCTTATTAACATAATATTTTTACGTAAATCAATGGTATTCATTTCTTCTATATCTTTACCTGCAAATAAAATATTACCGCTGCTTTGTGACAGCGTTTGGTTAAACAAGCGTAATAAGGTGGATTTGCCGGAACCGCTGTTTCCTACAATAAAATTCACTTTATTCCTAAGAATCTGTATATCCTGGTAGTGAATCATATCCTGGTAAGAAAGATTCTTTGTTTCTATAATTACATCATTTATAATAGTATCATCTCCTTATCTGGCTTTCTTTGTTATCTGAGTAATCTTGTGCAGTTTGATACACCTGTCCGTCTCTAAGAGCCACCATTTTCCACAAGAATATTCATAATCTATGTATTCCGCTCATACTTGATGTTATATATACATCATTATACTGAAATACAGTATTGTTTTCAAGCTTATACAATAAAATGATTTGAGGATCAAAAGCCAAGTTTTTGTTGTTTGATGAATACCGTTGTATATATATTCATTTGGCTGCCTTACCCTCAAACACTATATCTCTTACAAGCATCATATCAGCACATAAAAATTGGCATGGGAACTTGACTAATTTTATTATTATACAATGGAATAATTACTGATATCTATGGCCGAAAAAGGAATATTTTTAATACTTGTTCTAAACAATAATTCCAATCTATTTTATCAATGGATTTCGTAATTTTAATGGGATATCTGGCACAAATATCTCCATTAACACTAACATTTAAATAACCAATGGTATTGCCTTCCTGTACCGGTGCTGCAAGTATCTCTGGAATATTATAAGAGTATTCTATCACATCATTCTCATTTATTAATAATTCTAAATGTCCTTCCACATATGTACTTGTGATTTTTTCTATTCCATTCTCAACCAACACTGTTTTTAGAGGATTAATACCATCAAATATAGTTTTGTTTTCAAAATTATCAACACCATAATCCATTAATTTAGTAGTATCGCTCCATTTAAAATTTCGGTTTGGTGGCCATCCGGAAGCTAATACTGCTGACACCAGTGTTTTATTATCTTTTACAACAGCACCAACAAAACAATAACCTGCTTTACCTGTAAAACCAGTTTTCACACCAACGGCTCCGTCGTACATATATAAGAATTTATCTTTATTAGTGACAGTGAAATTACGACCTTTGGTAAGCTCTGAAAATTGATGGGAAGCTGTATTTGTTATTTTTATGAATTCCTTATTTTGAATGGCATAACTTGCAATCCTTGCTAGTTCTACAGCTGTAGTATTGTGCCCGTCAGCGTCTAAACCATTGGGAGTTACAAAATTAGTGTTTTCACAGCCTAATTCTTTTGCCTTATCATTCATCATTTTGGCAAAGCCCTCTACGGACCCGCCTATATGTTCAGCAATTGCTACTGCTACATCATTATGGGACTCCAACATTAAGGAATATAACAAATCTTTTAATATGTATTGCTCTCCTGCTCTGATATTAAGCTGTACATCCGGCATAGTGGAGGCATGTTTTGACACGGTTACTATTCCATCTAATTGTGAATTTTCTAATGCGATAATACAGGTCATTATTTTTGTCGTACTTGCCATTGGTAATACATCATTACCATTTTTCTCATATAAGACTCTTCCGCTAACTCCATCAATTAAAGCAGCGGATAAGGCATATAGTTTTATATTGATATCTCCAGTGGAGTCGCCTTCTCCTGTCTCACTTTGGTTGGCATCAGATGTCAAATTAGGCTCCACCTTGCCTACCTTTCCTAATTCTTCTGTTTTCACCAATTCTATCACACGTTTATTTTCTAGCTCCAATTTACCATAAATCAGGTCATATTTAGTTATAGAAAGAAAAAACAGCACCACAATTGTAATGATACTCCCCAAAATTTTATTTTTCATAATCCACCCTAAATTATATATTCTTTTAAATTTTATAATTCTTTGAGAATAATATGCTAACTATTTCTATTTTTAGGTGTCTTGGCTATCTAAATTTTAAAATGTTTTGCACTTGGTTTGGGAAAAAAAGAAAACAGTAATAAATAGTTCTGCACTAATTATTACTGCCTGTTGTGTTTATATTGATAACTACTATAATTAATACTGCAATTCCATTGAGAAATGTTGATTGATATTAAGCTTCGTTAACTGTCTCTGCTAAATACTTTAGAAACCGGTCTTTCAGATTAACCTTTAATTCTCTGCCTAAGTCAATAAAAGTCTTAGTTAAAGCATGGAGTGTTTCTGCCATATCTTCTATATTTGCGTTTTCTCCCATATGCCCGATGCGGATTACTTTACCAAGCATTACATCAAAGCTTCCGGCTATCATAATGTTATAATTGTTCTTCATGGTTTCTAGGATATCTTTGGCATTTATTCCTTCCGGAACTTTAATTACCGTTACGGTATTAGAATACCCTGTCTTTAAATATAATTCCAAGCCTGCATCAAGAACAGCCTTTCTGGTTGCTGTACCTATGGATTTATGACGGTCAGAAAATGTTTTATCTTCTTTTATATTCATAAGTGCAGCCCTTAACCCGTATATATCACTAATTGGCATTGTATAAGGAAACCATTTATTTTCGTAATAATTTTTAAAGTTTAAAATGTTGGCGTAAAAAGAAGCTATGGGAGTTTTACGATTCTCCATGGCCTGCATTGCGGCTTCACTCACTGTAACAAAACTAAGTCCAGGAGGTGCAGATAATGCTTTTTGGGAACCGCCACAGACAATATCTATCTTGCTGTCATCAATGAATAACGGTTCACCAAACATGCCGGAAACGGAATCTACAACAGATAATATGCCGTATTTATGAAGTAAGGGACAAATCTTACCTACATCATTTAGCACTCCGCTTGGAGTATCACAATGGACTATGGTTGCATATTTAAAATCATGATGTTTTTCTAAAAATTGCTCCAGATCAGAAATATTGATATCTTCCGTGTATTCTGCAGAATATAGTACCGGTTCGCCGCCGTATAAAGTAACAAAATCCGCAAATCCTTTTCCATATACACCATTATCAATTACCAGCACCTTATCTCCAGGCTCTGTAAAAGAAGCGCAGGCTGCTTCTAATCCCAGGATTCCTTCTCCATCCAGAATATAAACTTCATTCTTGGTATGAAGAAGTTCCCCTATCAGCAGACAGGTGTCTTTATAATAATCATAGAATTCCAGATCTAAATCAGGGTTGGTAGTTTCTAAACTTCTTGCAAGACGTACATTTTCACGAACCTGAGTGGGCCCTGGCGTCATAATTTTTAACATACAACATATCTCCTTTTATTGCTTGATTTAATTCTATACGTTAAATTTAAATCTTTACGTTATAATCCTTTACGTTAATTTAATTCTCTTCGTTAATTTAATCCTTTTCGTTATTTTAATCCCTTTCGTAAAACTGGAATGATTGGAAGTACAATGATACCTGCGACCACTACCTGAAGAATGTTACCAGGAATTGATCCGGCCGGTGCCAGCCAGTTACCGTAAATAATGACTTCCGCTATATAATATCCAACAATTTTTATAATACACGCTAAAATAATAGCAAATACATTCCAGAAAAAAGTTTTGTGTTTTTCTGTAACTGCACCAACGCTAAATCCCATAAGCCCTACTATTATAAAGGTAAAGGGTGCCCAGATTGCCCATCCGGACAGCAGATCAAATAATCCCATGCCGATACCGCCGGCTAGTGCCCCGGTTCGTTTACCAAATAAAATAGCTGCAATGAATAAAGGTACGTTTCCAAGATGAATCAGGCCTCCATTTCCTGCAAAGGGGAGTCTGATCTGGACAAAAAATGTTATAATACAGGTAAGTGCAATAAATAAACCATCCATTGCAATTGAAAAAACTTTTGATGCTTGCTTTTGTTCTGCTGCTGCAGATTGTATTGTATTCATAATTAACCTCCATATTGAAATAAATAGTAGAATAAGCGCTTATATTGTTACCTATCATAAATTACATTTGGTATTATTAAAATAGCCAGTTTTGATAAATATATAGGTGCCAGATTTTATTTGCCATAAAAATAATCTGAAAGGCAAACTCAGTATTTTCCATTATTTTATGCAAATGCAAACTTAGTATTTTTCATTTTTCTATGCAAATAGTTCCAAGTGAATTTTATATTTCACGCCTTTACAAAGAACATGTGTTCTGTTATAATGCAAATATAAATTGTTCTGTTACAAATGGAGGTGAAATTGTGCAGACACATAATATACCTGTAGAGGCCATATCCGTATGCAATACCATCGGTGATATCCGTCCCATGCGCATACGATTGGAGGATGATAAACATCAGCTTATTGTACTTAATGTTGATCAAGTGATATACTGTAAAGAAAGTAATTTATCCGGAATTCTCTCCTACCGCTATGGGTGTAAGGTTCATATGTACGGAAAGGAGAAACTGATTGAACTTATGTATAATGTTCAGTCACACAAATGGACCATTTTAAAGATGTTAACTTAATGTATATGGAGATGTTATGAGTAGACCGATTATTTTTCATATTGATGTAAATTCAGCCTTCCTAAGCTGGGAAGCCTGCTATCGAATTCATATGCTTGGCGAATCCTTGGACTTAAGAGATATACCTTCCGTTGTTGGTGGTGATCAAGAAAAAAGACATGGAATTGTATTAGCCAAATCAACGCCTGCCAAAAAATATAATATACAAACCGGTGAACCTTTAGTCAGTGCTATGAGGAAGTGCCCTAACCTTGTTGTAGTTCCACCGAATTATGATTTGTATGTCAAGTCTTCTCAGGCATTTATAAGGATATTAAAAGAATTCTCGCCTACCGTGGAACAATATAGTATCGACGAAGCATATTGTGATATGACAGGTACAGAACGACTCTATGGCTCGCCTATTGCCGCCGCCTACTTACTAAAGGACAGAATCTGTGATGAGTTGGGATTTACCGTAAATGTTGGTTGTTCTACGAATAAATTACTGGCTAAAATGGCCGGAGAACTGAAAAAACCTAATATGGTTCACAGCTTGTTCCCGGAAGAAATTCAGGAGAAGATGTGGCCATTAGATGTAAGAGAATTATTCTATGTGGGCAGAGCGACGGAGAAAAAACTTCGTTCTCTTGGCATTCATACCATTGGGGAACTGGCTCGTACGGATGTGAATATCTTAAAGCTTCATATGAAGAAACAAGGGGAATTAATTCATAGTTATGCCAACGGAATGGATGTTTCATCTCTTCATGAGGCAGCCCAGGCCAACAAAGGTTATGGCAATAGCATTACAATTCCCATGGATGTGAATACCCCTGAGTCAGCCAAAATGGTACTGCTCTCTCTTTGTGAAACCGTTGGAACAAGACTTCGGGCGGATGAGATGAAAGCCTCCTGCATCTCTGTCTCTATTACAGACTGCGACTTTTCTTATGCCTCACATCAATGTAATATCCTTGCAGCAACCAATGTTACCAATGAAATCTATCTGACGGCATGTAAATTATTTGATGAATTGTGGGATAAAAAATCGCCTATAAGACAGCTTGGAGTTCATACCAGTAAGCTCTCCAGTGAAGATTTTAGGCAATATAATATGTTTGATATGTATAAATACGATAAATTAGAAAAGTTAGATTCTGCTATTGATAAGATAAGGGAGCGTTTCGGGGAAGATTCTGTAAAAAGAGCCTGTTTTCTGGACGGACCTCTTGATCATATGTCTGGCGGAATTGATAGAGCAAAACGAACCGGAATTACAAAACCAGTGGATAAGTAATCAAAAAAACAAGTTTATCTGCCATTGGTATCAGGCAGATAAACTTGTTTCACAAAGATACTTTATTCATTACCATGAAATTGATGGTTGATAGAAGAACGAGAAGCATCACCACTTACATAGTTGCGCATGTTATCAGAAGTATCTTGGCTATTCCCGCTTACATCATTCCCTATGTTATCAGAAGTATTCTGGTTATTCTTGTCCGAGTTTTTCTCATGATGCTTGGAAGAATATTTGTCCGAAGTATTCGAATTAACCTTGTTCCTATCATTACCGGTGCTACCAGTGTATAGCGTATCACGTTTTGGCGTCAATGTATTTCCTCCTTAAATAAGTTTTACTTATTATTTGTTATTGGAAGAAAAATATACGCTATCATTCCAGTTCCTGTGAAGTGTCTGGGATAGTAGCTGCATTACCGGTCATTTGTTCATGTTCGTCTTTTAGTTCTTTATATAATTCCATAGAATTCCAGTTTTGATTGTATTCCGTTAACACTGCTTTTAGGTGGATTCTTTCTACTCCATTCTTCTTTAGCAGTTTTAATAATTCATCGATTCTGCTGCTTGTAAAACCTTTCATAACAAGCATTTCTTCGTGAAATCCTTCTTCTTTATATATTTCTTCCGATTTTTCAAAACCTTTCATACCTGCTAAATAGCCAATTGACTGTAAGTATAAGTCTTTCGTAATTATTTTTATTTTAATGCCCATTCGAATAAGTACAAGTTTAATCTTTTTTAATTTTTCTGTATCAAAATTATATAATAACACTGCTTCATTGGATTTATTCATACTACATTCCCCTCCTGCGATTTAATCAACATAATTCTTTAAACAGCCTATTCCTTCAATCTCACATTCTACAACATCGCCCTTATTTAAGAATTTAGGAGGGGTAAATCCCATACCTACTCCTGCAGGTGTACCCATAGATATAATGGTTCCGGCTCTTAACGTAATTCCACTGGAAAGTTCACATATTGCATCTTCAATTGAGGTAATCATAAGGTCGGTGCAGCTGTTTTGTCTAAGTTCACCATTGACCCTGCTTTTAATGGCAAGTGCCGGAGGATTATCAATCTCATCCACAGTAACAATCCAAGGCCCCATTGGCGTAAAGCCATCCAGACTTTTGCCAAAGTACCACTGTTTATGTTTTGTTTGAAGATTTCTGGCACTGACATCATTCAATATAGTATATCCAAAGATATGATCATACACCTTATCTTTTGCAATATTTTTACCGTCTTTTCCAATAATGACAGCTAATTCAGCTTCATAATCCAAACTATCTACCATATCCCGGTGAGATTGAATGTATTCTCCATCTGCAACCGCTAAGTCTACTCTTTTTGAAAAATACACAGAAAGGGCAGGCTGTTCTTTCTCAAATGCTTCTCTTTTAAATCTTGCTGACTCTTCTGCATGAGCAGCATAATTGATGCCAAGACAGATAATATCTTGTTTGGGTAGAGGAATCGGTGCCATCATAGTAATGTCTTTTAAAGCGATACTACCTGATTCTTCCTGTGATAAAGCTTTTATAGTTTCAAAATCCGTTTGGGTTCCAGAATCAATCAAATCATTCATGGTTTTATAAGTGATTCCACCCCTGCTAATTGGGTGCAGTGATATCTCATCCTTTACAATTACACCTACTTGTTCTACTCCTTCATACTTAAAAGTTAATAATTTCATATTTTACACCCACCTCATACCCCAGTTTTACCTGCGATACTGCCATAAATAAATAGGTTGAAAGAATCTATTTATTTATGGCAATCCTTTCTCTTGTTATATTTTTTTGGGTAATTGCGTAACTTCAAAGTTTTCGCTATTGCCTAATTATGATTTGAGGGTCAAAAGCCTCAAAATTTATAATTGATGAATAGTGCTGTATCTATATTCGATTTGGCGTGGACCGGCCGAGAACACTGTTCATATATCGTCAAGACTCTAGCCAAAAATCATGCCAGCTGGCTTGATTTTTGTGCTGATAAGAGGCTTGTAAGAGATAT
>JAQZAX010000092.1 GCA_029239455.1 Anaerocolumna sp. | reverse complement strand
TACATTATTTTGGAATAAGTAAATTCCATGTATTTTTTTAGAATATTAGGAATTGGTAAATTCCATGGGTGAATGGAATTTAGTTTTGCATTTAACAAATATAACATTTTATACTAAGAATAGTTGACAATCTATACTAATTGTGTATAATAAAGGAATGCTTGATAGCAAAATAATGAATCAGTTTTAGAACCAGTGTCGGTATATTTATACAAACACTGTTTTTTTTATTTTAAAATAAAGAGATGGTAGATAAAATGAATGAAGAATTAGTGGAACAGTTAAAAAATATGGAAGGCAAAGTTTCCTTTATTTATAAAGATTTAAGTAGCAGAGAAATGATATCCTATCAAGAAGATATGAAAATGAAAGCAGCCAGTATTATTAAAATACCAATAATGGTTGAAGTCTTTCGGCAAATAGAAAGTGGAAGGTTGAATAAACACCAAACTTATTGCTTGAAAGAGGAGGATAAGAGACCTTCTTGCGGTGCACTTAATATGATGCATGCTGGAGTAGAACTTACGATTCTTGATTTATGTAATTTGATGATTATTTTAAGTGATAATACAGCTACCAATATTTTAATTGGACTCATGGGGATGGAACAAATTAACCATTCTATGAAAGATTTGGGATTACATGTCACCAAGGTAAACAGGCTTCTTTTTGACAGAGAAGCATCAGCAAAAGGAATCGAAAATTATGTTTCTGCTTCGGAAATAGCAGGACTGTTAGAAAAAATGTATCAGGGAACTTTGGTTTCAAAAGAGGCCAGTGCCAAGATGCTTGATATCTTAAAACAACAGAGATTGAATGGAAAAATTCCATTTCATTTTGTAGAAAAGATTGAAGTAGCTCATAAGACTGGAGAAGATGACGGCATCACCCACGATGTTGGAATTGTGTATGGGAAGTCGCCTTTTCTGGTTTGTTTTTTAGGTAACGAAGTAGATGTTCCTGCCTTTGAGCGGTTTATGCAGGATGCAACATTGAAATTACTCCAGTACACGGAGGAAAATAAAATATGATAATTAAAGATATTAAAATAGAAGAAATTCGGATTCCATTAGTAACGCCATTTAAAACAGCGTTACGTACAGTAGAATCGATTCATGATATCATTATTCGTATTGAAACGGATACAGGCGAGTTTGGATTTGGGGAGGCAGCTCCCACTGCAGTGATTACTGGAGATACCATGGGGTCAATTATTACTGCAATTCGTGACTATATTGCACCATCTATTTGTGGAATGGAAATAGAAGACTTAGATGGTATCATGGGAAAAATGCATGGCTGTATTGTAAAAAACACATCAGCAAAAGCAGCTGTGGATATGGCTATTTATGATTTATATGCCAAAAATATGGGAAAGCCCCTATATAAAATACTTGGTGGTAATAAAAAAGAGATTGAAACAGATATTACAATTAGTTTGAATGATATTAATGAAATGGTTTCAGACAGCCTGCGAGCAGTAAATCAGGGTTTTAGAATACTGAAGGTAAAGGTGGGCAAAGAGGGATTAAAAGACATAGATAGAATTTCTGCCATTAGAAAAGCAATTGGAGAAGATATTATTATCAGGGTAGATGCAAATCAGGGATGGAATGCAAAAGATGCAGTCCGAATCATACGAAGTATGGAGGACAAAGGGCTTAATATTGATTTAGTAGAGCAGCCGGTTAACGCCCATGATTTTGACGGAATGAAGTTTGTAACATCCAATGTAGCGACACCTATTCTTGCAGATGAAAGTGTTTTTTCAGTAGAAGATGCTGTGAAAATCATATTAGAGCATGGGGCAGACCTTATCAATATAAAACTTATGAAGACTGGTGGAATCTATGAAGCATTAAAGATATGCAGCATAGCCGAAACCTATCATGTTCAATGTATGATAGGTTGTATGTTGGAGAGTAAGATTGCAGTCAGTGCAGCAGCACATCTTGCGGCTGCTAAGGGAGTGATTACGCGGGCAGATTTAGATGGTCCTTCTCTCTGTCTTACAGATCCATATATTGGAGGACCTAATTTTCAAGGGCCCAGGATACTAATGCAGGAAATTGCAGGCCTTGGTATCACAGATATACGATAGTTTTGATTTAACAAATATAAGGAGGATGCATTATGAAAAAGAAACTATTATCAGTACTTCTTTCAGTTGCTCTGGTAACATCACTGGCAACTGGATGTAGTTCAAAAAATGAAGCTACAACAGGTACAACTGATTCTACATCAGAAAAAGCAACAGAAACAACGGAGGATACTACCTACAATGAATTATATTCTAGCGAAGTATCTACACTAAACTACCTGGTAACCAGTACATTGGAAGAGATGAAAATTCCAGCAAATACCATTGATACGCTAGTGGAAACAGATTCTGATGGAAACTTGGTTCCATGTCTTGCAACTGAATGGTCTCAAAGTGAAGATGGACTTGTATGGACATTCAAACTTCGTGAAGGTGTGAAGTGGGTAGACAGCACAGGAGCTGAAGTAGCAGAAGTAACAGCACAGGACTTTGTAGATGCAATGAAATATATATTGACACCTGAAAATGAAGCAGCAAATGCACAGAATCTTTTTAGCGTTATTGCAAATGCAGAAGAATATTACAAAGGTGCTGCTGGAATTACAGATGAGGAAGGCAAAACCTGGGGACCCATTGATTTTTCAGAAGTAGGCGTGAAAGCTGTTGATACTTACACTTTGGAATACACCCTTGGAAAAGAAGTTCCTTATTTCCTTTCTTCTTTGGTTTATGTAATCTATATGCCTGCATATGGTCCATTATTAGAAGAACAGGGTACTTCTTTTGCAACAAGCAATACTTCTATGTATTACTGTGGCGGATATTACCTTTCTGAGTTTGTACCACAGGAAAAACAAGTACTTACAAAAAATTCACTTTACTGGGATGCAGATAAAGTTTTTATTACTGACGTAACAAGAATCTACAATGCAGAAGCAGAGACTCTGGCACCGGAGATGGTAAAACGTGGTGAAGTAGATTATGCAGATATCAGTTCCGATATCTTAGATGACTGGCTTGCAAACGAAGATACCGCTTCTTTCGTAAGTAAAGAACGTCCGGCAACTGACTACTCCTATTTTTACTGCTTCAACTTTAATCCAACATTTGATGATACATATGAACCTGAAAACTGGAAACTTGCAGTTAACAACGAAAACTTCCGTCAGGCTATGATGGCAGCTTTAAACAGATTCAATCCAGTAGCAATCAGCGAGCCAAACACTCCGGATGATTACATAATGAATACAATTACGCCAACTACATTTACCCAAAATGCAGATGGAATAGATTATACAGCTTTAGCAGCATTTAGTGATATACAGGCAAGTGACAGTTTTGATGAAGCTGCAGCAGCAACATATAAAGAAGCAGCAACCGCAGAACTTACAGCTGCAGGAGCTACTTTCCCTATCAAAGTTTTAATGAAATATAACCCATCAACTACAAACTGGGATAAAGAATGTGCGGTTGTTGAACAGCAGATGGAAAGTGTTCTAGGAACAGACTTCATTGACATAATCGTAGAAGCAGGTCCATCTGATTCTTTCCTTTCAGAAGTAAGACGTTCCGGAGACTATGCATTTATGAAATGTGGATGGGGAGCTGATTATGCAGATCCTGAAACTTGGACAGATCCATTCTACCAGGCTGAGGGAGATTTGGAAGGTTACCAATATGCATTTTTGAGAAATGCAATTGAAGAAGGAACCGCATCATCTGAAACAGTTCAAAACTACTTTAACTTAGTGGAAACTGCAAAAACAATCACAACAGAAGCACAGAAAAATGAAAGATATGATGCATTTGCTGAAGCAGAAAGATATTTAATTGATCATGCACTTGTAATTCCTTATGGAATTTCTATAAGCAAATATATTTCTATTAAATATAATGTATTTGACAAAGAATATGCTTCTTGCGGAAGCGTTCCTAACTACAGATATAAAGGTGTTAAAATGTTAGACAATTTTGTTTCGTTAGAAGATTACAAAGAAAATTCAGCAAAATAAAGTAATTGTTCCTTGGGACCGATTTATTTCGATCCCAAGGTACTTTTTCTTTAAAAACAAAAAAACAGGAGTAATTATGATTAAATATCTGGCTAAAAGAATGGGAAGATCCCTGATCACATTATTTTTTATAATGACATTGGTTTTTATTTTATTAAGACTAATGCCAATTGAAGGTTATTTTGACAATTTTGATAAGTTGACCGAAGAACAGATTCAGGTTGGATTAGAGGGAATGGGACTTACGGATCCTATGCCTGTTCAGTTAGTCCATTTTTTTGAGGATTTGCTTCATGGTGATCTTGGTGTGTCCAGGAGATATCGCTCTAATGTTGCGGTTACTGAAATTCTTGCGTCCAAAATACCCATTTCTGTACAATTAGGCAGTATGTCTATTTTACTTTCTTTGCTGTGCGGCCTGCCAATGGGAATACTTATGACAAAGAATAAAGGAAAAATGTTTGATAAAATTGGTACTTTGTTTATCGTCTTTATTCAGGCGGTACCAGCCATGGTATATTTTCTTTTTATACAGTTATATGGTACAACACTTCTGAATGTTCCTTTATTGTTTGATGCAAGTAATCCAATTTGCTGGATTTTACCTGTTTTTTCAATGTCATTAGGAAATACGGCTTACTATGGAATGTGGCTTCGACGCTATATGGTGGATGAAAGCACTAAAGATTATGTAAAACTTGCGAAGGCAAAAGGCGTTTCTGAGGGACAAATTATGGTAAAACATATTTTCAAGAATGCCTTTGTTCCTTTGATTCAATACCTTCCAACCTCTTTCTTAAATACGGTAATAGGATCTATTTATATAGAATCGCTATATAGTGTTCCAGGAATGGGTGGGCTACTTGTGGATGTAATAAAAAAGAATGACAATAACATGGTACAGGCCATTGTGCTTCTGTATGCAATAGTGGGAGTAATTGGATTATTATTGGGAGATATCCTAATGACAGCCGTAGATCCTAGAATTTCACTAAGCAAAAAAGGAGGAGGTAGATAATGGCAGCATTACGACATAAAATATCAAAAAAACTAGAAGATAAAGTGTCAGATAATATTACAAGTATGTCTGATGAAGAGTTATTTTCTTTTCAAGAATATAATGCAAATGAAAGCGAAAAAACAGCATACAGTCATTATTCGTATTGGAGAAGTACCTTAGAAAGCTTTAAGAAAAACAAAATTGCTGTCTTCTTGGTATGTATTGTGGTTGGCATTCTCCTGTTTACCTTCATACAACCATTTCTCCCAAATCAATATGACCCTAATATGGTAAATAATGATCCAAAAACAGGACTACAATATAGAAATATTGCGCCCTGCTCTAAGTTTTGGTTTGGAACCAATTCCATTGGACAGGACTTGTGGTCAAGAATCTGGACGGGTACCAAGAATTCCCTTTTAATTGGAATTACTGTCGCCTGTATCGAAGCATTGATAGGAATCATAGCAGGTGTTTTGTGGGGATATGTTAGACAACTGGATTGGTTTTTTACGGAAGTCTATAACATCCTGGATAATATTCCTCAAACTATTGTTTTGATTTTGATTTCCTATATATTAAAACCAGGTGTAACAACATTGATATTTGCAATGTGCCTGACAAGCTGGATTCAGATGGCAAGGTTTATACGTAACCAAGTATTGATCATTAGGGACAGAGAATATAATCTTGCATCCCGTTGCGTTGGAACACCTACTAGAAGGATTATTTTCAAGAATTTACTGCCATATCTTGTTTCTGTTATAATGTTACGCATGGCACTTTCTGTGCCGGCAGCAATTGGAAATGAAGTTTTTATTACCTATATTGGACTGGGACTTCCATCAGATATTCCGAGTTTAGGGCGCCTTATAAATGAGGGACGAGAACTTATGATGAGTGCTAGTCTGAGATATCAGTTAATTTTCCCAACGGTTGTAGTTTCAATCGTAACGATTTCATTTTATATTATCGGAAATGCATTCTCAGATGCAGCTGATCCGAAAAACCATATATGATAGTAGTAAAGAGTGAAAGAAAATTTAAAAGAAGAAAGGTTGCCACAGTTTGATTCTTTCACTCCTTTTTATTTATGGCAGTATAGCAGGTCTGCCTGCGATATGCAATGGGTGTAAAGGTTGAAAGAAAATATAATAAGAGAGAGGATTGCCATAAATGAATAGATTCTTTCAACCCATTTATTTATGGCAGTATCGCAGGTAAACCTGCGATATGCAATGGGTGTAAACATGGATCAACAGGATATCATTCTTTCCGCAAAGGACATAGAAGTAAAATTTGATTTACGTGGACAGATACTCACGGCCATTCGTGGCGTTAGTCTTGACATATATAGGGGAGAAACCCTTGCTATTGTTGGTGAATCAGGTAGTGGAAAGTCAGTTTTTACTAAAACTTTCAACGGACTATTAGATGCCAATGGAAGAATTTCAGAAGGAGAGCTGCTCTATCATGGAGAGAATCTTGCACAATATAAAAAAGAAAAGCAATGGTTAAAAATACGTGGGCATGAGATTGCAATGATTATGCAGGAACCCATGACATCATTAAATCCGCTGAAGACAATTGGTGAACAAATCGTAGAAGCAATTAGAATAAGAGATAAAAAATTATCCCTTCAGGAAGCAAAAAAAGAAGCACTGGGATATCTTAAAGAGGTAGGAATCAAAGATCCTGAAAGAAGATATGGGCAGTATCCACATGAATTTTCGGGCGGCATGCGCCAAAGAGTGGTAATTGCCATTGCGGTTGCTTGTAAACCCAAAATATTAATTTGTGATGAACCTACTACAGCTCTTGATGTGACCATACAAGCCCAGATCTTAAAAGTGTTAAAAGAAATGAAGGAAAAGCATAGCCTAACCATTATTTTTATTACACATGACCTGGGAGTTGTTGCATCTGTTGCAGACAGAATTGCGGTTATGTATGCAGGAGACATTATTGAAATAGGTATGACAGAGGAGATTTTCTTTGATCCCAGACACCCGTACACCTGGGCTTTGTTATCTTCCATGCCTCAATTAGGTATTAAAGGAGAAGATTTATTTTCCATTCAGGGAAATCCTCCCAATCTGTTTACAGAGATAAAAGGAGATGCATTTGCCCCTAGAAATCCCCATGCGTTAAAGATTGATTATCAAAAGAGACCGCCATATTTTGAAGTGTCTGCAACACATAAGGCAAAAACATGGCTTTTAGACCCAAGAGCACCTAAAGTTGAAAAACCGGCAGGGATTGCCAGGTTACGTGAACTAAAAGCAAATTAGGATGGTGAATACGATGAGTCAGAAGGAAATATTGATTGATGTTAAGAATATAGAAGTTGCTTTTGGAACCGGAAAAAATAAATTTGTAGCAGTAAATGATGTGAGCTTTCAAATCTATAAAGGCGAAACATTTGGTGTTGTGGGGGAATCAGGTTCTGGTAAAACAACAATTGGTCGGGCAATCATGAGAATTCATCCTACATCGAAGGGTGAAATTATCTATAAAAATGAGAAGATCAATGGAAAGATTTCAAAACATCTGGATAAGAAAGTGACAAAAGAGATTCAGATGATTTTTCAGGATCCAATGGCTTCTTTAAATGAGAGAGCAAAGGTTAGTTACATTGTAAGCGAAGGACTAATGAATCAGCAGAAGTTATCAGAGGAAGAAAAGGAGCAAAAAGTGCAGACAGCGCTTAGGGAAGTTGGACTGCTTCCTGAATTTGCGAACCGTTTTCCCCATGAGTTTTCCGGTGGACAAAGGCAGCGTATTGGCATTGCCAGATCCTTGATTATGGAACCGGAATTTATTATTGCAGATGAACCTATTTCAGCACTAGATGTATCCATTCGTGCTCAGGTGTTGAATTTACTTGACCGTCTTCAGAAAGAGAAAGGGATTACGTATCTCTTTATTGCGCATGACCTTTCTGTTATGCGTTTTATTACTGATAGAATTGCAGTGATTCATGAGGGTATAATCGTTGAACTAGCAGAAACAGAAGAACTGTTTTTGCATCCTTTACATCCATATACAAAAGCGCTGTTATCAGCCATTCCGTTGCCAAATCCAGAGGAAGAAAAGAAGAAAGTTCTTCTAGTCTATGACAAGGAAATGCATCAGTATGAAACAGATAAACCAAGATGGTGTCAGATTCGTGACAATCATTTTGTCAGAGCAAACGAATCCGAACGAAAGAAATATGAGGAAGAGTATGAAAGGAATTGCAAATAAAACAATCGTTTCCATCTATGGGGTTCCGGATAAGAATACCACTTTCATTGATGAACTTCTTTATGGTATGGAAGTTACCATTTTAGAAGAAGCTACAGAACCTTGTCCATCAGAATGGATCAAAATAGAAACAGAATATAGATATACAGGATACGTACTTCGAAAAGAGCTAATTCTGGAGAATATAGATGGAACTCTTTACTATGATTGGAAAAAATCATATAAAAAAAGAATGATACAAGCTCACATAGATGTGTTATCAGAACCAAAAGTACAAGGAATCATCTTGCAGGAAGTAACACGTGGTGGATTGATTGCCTTTGTAGGTGGGGTTCAGGAACATCCTGGATGGATCGAAGTGAAACTGGTAAACGGAAAAATCGGATATACAAAAGCAAAATTTGTGAACGATATTTATGAAAAACCTACTGGAACAGAAGAAGAAATTAGATGTCGTGTAATAGAAACAGCAAAAATGTATCTTGGAACCCAATATCGCTGGGGAGGAAAATCACCACTAGGAATTGACTGCTCTGGGCTGACTTCTATCAGTTACTTAATAAATGGAATAAATATATATCGCGATGCAGATATTGTGGAAGGATTTCCGGTACGAAAGATTTTATTTGAGAATCGAAAACCGGGGGATCTTTTATATTTTAAAGGACATATTGCAATGCTGCTGGATGAATATCGATATATTCATTCTACAGCACATTCAGGCAGTGATGGTGTGGTAATCAACAGCCTCTGCCCAGATGATGCTGATTATCGCAAAGACCTTGCGACAGGAATTCTTGCAACAGGAAGTGTATTTCCAATATAAATGATTCATACATGGTGGTGTAATGGGACTGAATTACTGCGGCAATTTTTCACAAGAATATATTAAACTTGTATTATGAAGTCTGGAAGTAAAAAAAGAGAATTAAAATGGAGCAGTGTATAAGATGGATGCAAATTTAAGTTTAGAAAAACGAATAGAAGCGGAATTAAAAAGTTATGATGGGTGCATGGGTATCTATATCAATGATGGAAAAGGCACTATCATAGCAAGGAATGAGAATGAAGAATTCGAAACAGCAAGTACAATTAAAATGTTCATCCTTACATCATTATTTGATGAAGTGGAAAAAGGAAATAAGTCATTAAATGATATGTTGGTCTTTAACAAAAGTCATAGGATTGATGGAAGCGGTATATTAAAATCAATGGAGGAAGGAACACAATTATCTGTTAAAAATATTGCAACCTTAATGATTATTATAAGTGATAATATTGCTACCAACATGCTGATTGAATACCTTGGACTGAATACCATCAATGATTGTATCCAGAAATTAGGCTGTACCCATACGAAACTTCATAACCCAATTGATTTTAATAAATATACCAAATTAGGGACAACAACGCCGAAAGAATATGCATCCTTATTTGAGAGAATAGTGGAGGGTACTCTTATTAGTGCAGAAGCCAGTAGGCAGATGTTGGGAATATGTAAGATGCAGCATTATAATTCCATGCTTACTAAATCTTTTCCTCAGTATTTTATGGATTCTGATAATTATGAGGAAGAAATCATCTATGTAGCATCGAAAAGTGGAAGTATGAATGCATGCCGTAATGATGGTGGAATTGTATCCACCCCCTATGGTAAATATGTCATTGTGCTATTGAATAAAGATTTTCAGGATGGGATGTATTATCCAGAGCACCCGGCCACCGTTTTTGGTGCCAAAGTAAGCAGACTTATTTTTGACCAATATCTTACATTGGAAGGGTCACTGAAATGATGCATGTCCATGATGATTTATTATTATTTGGCTAATAATAAATAAAATGTTAAAGTTAAAACAATATTTATCGTTTTAATGAATAAATCCAAAAACATACAGATATTTTATAAAAAATCAAGATATTTTATCATATTATGTAATATAATGATAGAGTATAAACATTTGGTCTATTTTAAAATGTGATAATTTGAACAAAAAATATTGAATTAATTATATACATATGGTATAATAAAAACCAAATAATACCAAAGAACGAAATAAAAC
>JAQZAX010000091.1 GCA_029239455.1 Anaerocolumna sp. | reverse complement strand
AATTCAGAGCATCTTTGGTTCTTCTTGACAAAGGCTTGGCTGATGCAGTAGAAAAGCAACTTGACACAATTAACAATGACCATTGTATGAATACATACAGTAAGTCGTAACCGTGGAGGTAGTAAGTATGGCAAAAATGAAAGTATATGAAATAGCAAAAGAATTAGATAAGCACAGTAAAGATATTATAAATTATTTAACAGAACACGGCGTAGATGTAAAAAGCCATATGAGTAACCTGGAGGATTCCAGTGTTAGCATGGTAAAAAAACATTTTGCACCTCAGGCAAAACCAGTGAGTCATACAGCTAATAATGTTGTAGCTGGCAGTGTGGCGCCTAATCAAACAAGACCCACTGGAAATGTAAGCCAGACTAATTCATCTGCACAGCAAAACAGAAGACCAGGAAATTTTAATAGTGCTGGTGGTAATTCTGACTCTAACAGACAGAATTATAGTTCCCAAAATAACAGACCTGCCGGTCAAAACACATCTGCTAATCAAAATATGAGACCAAATAGCAGATTTCAGAATGATCAGCAAGGCCAAAGACCTACTGGTCAATCAGGTCAATTTAGATCAAATGATAATAGACAGGGACAAAACCAGTCCCAAGGCTATAATCAGCAAAGATATGGCGGACAAGGACAAAACAGGGGAAATAACCAGCAGGGATATAGCAGCCAGGGACAGAACAGACCTTATAATCAACAGGGTCAAAACCAGCAGTATGGTCAGAATCGCCCATATAATAACGAAGGCAGATCAAACAATTATAATAACGAAAACAGACCAAACAATTATAATAACGAAAACAGACCAAACAATTATAATAACGAAAACAGACCAAACAATTATAATAATGAAGGCAGACCAAACAATTATAATAACGAAAACAGACCAAACAATTATAATAATGAAGGCAGACCAAACAATCATAATAACGAAAACAGACCAAACAATTATAACAACGAAGGCAGACCAAATAATTATAACAATAACCGACCATATAATTCAAATAGACCACAAGGCCAGAACCAAGGCCAGGGTCAAACGGGTGGTTATAACAGATCCAATAATCAATCTGGTCAATACCGTCAGGGTAATCAGACATCTACTGATGGACAGTCACGTTTTCCAAGATCGAATCAAAATAATGGGGCGCAAGGCGGCAGACCTTATAATAATTCAAATCAGCAAGGCAGACCAAATCAATCAGGCGGATACAATAATCAAAATAGAACCGGACGTCCGGAAGGCGGCGGATATCAGAACAGAAGCTATAGTAATCCAAATAGTGGAATGTTTAATAAAGACGAAGGTGAAGATAATAAGAGAGGAAACTTCCGTAGTGCTTCTAAAACCACGAAACCTAAAAGTTTAGATGCACCAATTGGAATGTCTAGAAGTGACGCTGTTAATAACAGAAATAGCAGAGTTAATAAAAATGTAAAAAATAATTACAACAGAAAAGACATTGACAAAGATATCATGGAAGAAGAAATCAAAAAACCGAAAAAGGGTCAATTTATTATGCCAAAACCTGCTCCGGTGCAAGATGCAAAAGATGATGAAGTAAAAACAATTGTGATTCCAGAAATTTTAACTATGAAAGAGTTAGCGGAAAAAATGAAGATGACTCCGTCAACTTTAGTTAAAAAGTTATTCTTAGCTGGTAAAATGGTTTCAATTAATTCAGAAATTACATTTGAAGAAGCGGAAGAAATAGCAATTGAATATGAAATTATTGCTGAACTTGAGCAAAAAGTGGATGTTATTGAAGAACTACTGAAAGAAGATGAAGAAGACCCAACGAAGTTAGAAAAGAGACCACCTGTTGTTTGTGTCATGGGGCATGTTGACCATGGTAAAACTTCCTTACTGGATGCGATTCGTGAAACTCATGTAACTTCACATGAGGCTGGTGGTATTACCCAGCATATTGGTGCTTATGTGGTTGATATTAATAACGAGAAGATTACATTCCTTGATACTCCGGGACATGAAGCATTTACTTCTATGAGAATGAGAGGCGCACAGTCTACAGATATCGCAATTCTTGTGGTAGCCGCTGATGATGGTGTTATGCCTCAGACAGTAGAAGCAATCAGTCATGCTAAGGCAGCTGGAATTCAAATTATAGTGGCTATTAATAAAATTGACAAACCAAGCGCAAATATTGAGAGAGTAAAGCAGGAATTAACAGAACATGAATTAGTTGCAGAAGATTGGGGTGGAGACACTGTATTTGTACCAGTATCTGCCCATACCAAAGATGGTATCGACCAGTTACTGGAGATGATACTATTAACTGCTGAAATGCTAGAACTTAAGGCTAATCCAAATAGAAATGCCAGAGGTATTGTTATCGAAGCGGAACTTGACAAGGGAAGAGGTCCTGTTGCTACAATTCTTGTTCAAAAAGGTACCCTTCACGTTGGTGATTCCATTGCCATAGGTTCCGCTTATGGTAAAGTAAGAGCAATGATGGATGATCAGGGAAGAAGAGTGGATGAAGCAACACCTTCTACACCTGTAGAAATATTAGGCTTACATGATGTTCCAGATGCCGGTGAAATATTTATGGCAACTGACAATGAGAAAGAAGCACGTGCAATATCAGAAGCTTATGTTTCCCAAGGAAGAGAAAAACTTCTTGCAGATACAAAGGCTAAATTATCATTGGATGGTCTGTTCTCACAGATTAAAGCCGGTAATATTAAGGAACTTAATATTATTGTAAAAGCAGACGTACAGGGTTCTGTGGAAGCAGTTAAACAAAGCTTATTAAAATTAAGCAATGAGGAAGTCGCTGTTCGTATTATTCATGGCGGCGTAGGAGCAATTAATGAATCTGATGTTACACTTGCAAGTGCTTCTAATGCAATTATTATCGGATTCAATGTTCGTCCGGATAATACAGCGAAAGATACTGCTGATAGAGAAAAAGTTGATGTCAGATTGTATCGCGTAATTTATAACGCGATTGAAGATGTTGAGGCAGCCATGAAGGGTATGTTAGACCCTACATTTGAAGAAAAAGTAATTGGTCACGCAGAAATCAGACAGATATTTAAAGCGTCAGGCTTAGGTACTATCGCAGGTTCCTATGTATTAGACGGTAAAATAACAAGAGGCTGCTCTTCCAGAGTTCTTAGAGATGGCGTTGTTGTATTTGATGGAGCCTTAGCATCTATTAAGAGATTTAAAGATGATGTCAAAGAAGTAGCTTCCGGTTACGAGTGTGGTCTTGTATTTGAAAAATATAATGATGTAAAAGAATTTGACCAGGTAGAACTTTATATTATGCAGGAAATACCTAGAAAATAAACAAGGTATTAATATAAGGCATTAGTGGATGTGAGACCTTAGGTTTCACACCACTGATTGACATACGTTCTTACGTAGATTGGAGCCAAATATGAGAAAAAATAGTATTAAAAATACCAGAATCAATGGAGAGGTACAGCGGGAATTAAGTAATCTGATTAACAGGGAGATTAAAGACCCCAGAATAAATCGTATGACATCCGTTGTAGCTGTGGAAGTAGCTCCTGACTTAAAGCATGCCAAAGTTTATATTAGTGTGCTTGGAGATGAAGAATCCAGAAAGGCTACAATTGCCGGCCTTAGAAGTGCTGCACCATTTATGAGAAGCCAATTGGCAAAGTCCATCAATCTTCGCAATACGCCGGAGCTTGAATTTATTTTGGATCAGTCCATTGAATATGGTGTAAATATGTCAAAGCTAATTGACAGTCTAAATAGTGAAACAAGTGATAAAACAAAAGACAATGATAATTCAGATGACATGGATGATGAGGAACCAGAGGAAGTAGATTAACACTTTTCCCAGGAAAATTACTACAATAAAAAATTACTACAAACGATATACTAAGTAAAATATTCTTCCATGGACAAAGTGCATAGAAGGAATGGGTGGGTTGTATGAATAATATACTAAATGAAATTAAAAATGCTAAATCAATTGGAATTTCAGGTCATGTAAGACCCGATGGAGACTGTACCGGCTCTTGCATGGCACTGTATTTCTATTTAAAGCAGAATTTAAGTGAAGATGTAATAATCGATATCTATTTAGAGCCCATACCGGAGGAATTTAGAATATGGGAAGAAACTAACTTAATTAAACAGCTATATAATAAGAATATTTCTTATGATTTATTTATTTCCTTAGACAATGGTAGCTTAAATCGACTTGGTTTTTCTAAAGAGTATTTTTTGAATGCTGCCAGGACCATAGACATCGATCATCATATCAGTAATGATAAATTCGCGGATTTAAATCATGTAATTGTTAATGCAAGTTCAACCTGTGAAGTACTCTTTGATCTATTTGAGGAAGACAAAATTGATAACAAAACCGCTGAGGCATTATATCTTGGAATTGTCCATGATACTGGTGTGTTTAAGCATTCCAACACCACAGAAAAAACAATGAATATAGCTGGAAAATTAATAGCTAGAGGGATTCCATTTTCAAAAATAATTGATGAGACCTTCTTTTTAAAAACTTATGTTCAAAATCAGATATTAGGCAGATGTTTACTGGAAAGCTTTTTAATCCTTAATGGTAAATGTATTATATCAGCAGTAAGTCAGAAAACTTTGGATTTTTATTATGCAGCAGCATCGGATTTAGATGGAATTATTGATCAGCTAAGGGTAACAGATGGCGTAGAAGTGGCTGTTCTAATTCATGAGACTGGTTTTCATCAGTATAAAGTCAGCATGCGTGCTAATGGCAGTGTAGATGTAAGAAAAATCGCAGAGAACTTCGGTGGTGGTGGACACATCAAAGCAGCAGGATGCACTATGAACGGTACACTTCATGATGTTATAAATAATCTTACATTATATATAGAACATCAATTAACAGGTAGGAGCTAAAATCTTGATTAACGGTATTATTAATGTATATAAAGAAAAAGGATATACCTCTCACGATGTTGTTGCAAAGCTGAGAGGTATCTTAAAGCAAAAAAAGATTGGACATACCGGTACACTGGATCCGGATGCAGAAGGCGTTTTACCTGTGTGCCTTGGGAATGGCACAAAATTATGTGATATGCTTACCGATAAGAATAAAACTTACGAAGCTGTCCTTCTATTAGGCAAAGTAACGGATACACAAGATATAACCGGAACGATTCTTGAGTCAAAGGAAGTAGGTGTCAGTAAAGCAATGGTAGAAGAGGCTATCTTTAGCTTTATTGGTGAATATGATCAATTACCGCCCATGTATTCTGCAATTAAAATTGGTGGAAAACGCTTATATCAATTGGCAAGAGAAGGTAAGGAAGTAGAAAGACAAGTAAGAAAAGTATGGATACATAATATCCAGATATTAGATTATGATGAAGAAAATAAGGAAGTAAGAATGTTGGTAGATTGTTCCAAAGGAACATATATACGAACTTTATGTCATGATATTGGCGCAAAACTTTCCTGTGGAGGTTGTATGAAGAGCTTATGCAGGACTAAAGTGGGACAGTTTCATATTATGAACAGCTTAACTTTAGATACTATTCGTGAAAAAATGGAACAGGGTCAATTACAGCACTATGTCATCCCGGTTGAAGACATGTTCTCTAATTATACAAAAGTTACTGTTACAGAAGAAAACAGAAAATATCTTTATAACGGTAATATATTGGAGAAGAAACATTTTACGGATTCTTTCATAAATGATTTTACAACACAAGTAATGGTATATGACTGGCAGGGGACCTTTGTCGGCATTTATCAGTATGAAACGGTATCAAATACATTTAAACCTTATAAGATGTTTTTGTAACTACGAAGGAGTAATAGGCATGGATTATATTGCAGAAACAACAAACTTTAAACTTCATAATTCAGTCGTGACACTTGGCAAATTTGATGGTATACATAGGGGGCATCAACTCTTGCTGAATAAAGTACTTGAACAGAAAGAACTGGGTTTTCAATCTGTTATGTTTACTTTTGCATATCATCCAAGCAATCTGTTTTCTGATAAAGAAATAGAACAAATTTATACGGAAGAGGAAAAGAAATATTTATTAGAAAAAAGCGGACTGGATGTACTTATCTCATATCCGTTTACAGAAGAAACTGCCTCCATGGAGCCGGAAGACTTTATCAAAAAGGTATTGATTGACAAGGTGGATGCGAAAAAAATAGTAGTTGGAACGGATTTTCGTTTTGGACATAAGCGAAGAGGAGATGTTGCATTATTACAGGCAATGGCAAACGAGTGTGGTTACGAACTTATAGTATTTGATAAAATAAAACTAGAGGATAGAGTTGTTAGCAGTTCTTATATTCGCAGCGAGATTGCAAAGGGCCATATTGAGAATGCTAATAAATTATTAGGTAACCCATTAACTGTGATAGGCGTTGTCCAGCATGGAAGAAAAATAGGAAGAACTTTAGGTTTCCCTACGACTAATCTTATAACGCCAGCCAATAAGCTCTTGCCCCCCAATGGAGTATATGCGTCAAAAACAACAATCAATGGCGTAAGTCATCCTGGAGTAACCAATATTGGATTCAACCCAACGGTTGGTAAGACACCGGAGAGAAGGGTTGAGACCTATATTTTTGATTATGAAGCTGATCTTTATGGTGCAACTATTGAAGTATCATTATATGCTTATGCAAGGGCAGAAGTTAAATTTGATTCAGTGGAAGATCTAAAAAATCAGATGAAAAAAGACATTCAGTACGGACGCAATTATTTTAGTATGTAAACGTACTTAAAAGACTGTTTGTAGGTAAGCATATAGAAATAAATTATTGGACACATGGAAATATAGATAGGAAATACATAAAAGAGGTGGTGAATCAAAAACTTTGATTTTCCATCTCTTTTATGTATCTATAATAACACAAATTCACCATTTTTTCAAGTCTTGTTATTAGTGTATTAACTTACGATACACCTGATAAAGTAATTCCACACCAGACTTTATGTCCTGTTCCTGCACATTTGCGTAGCCGAGTAGAATAGTTGGATAATCAGTTGGATTTAAGCCTGCATTGTTACTGACAGACGTTAAATAATGCTCCTTAAGTCCATAAAGTTTTATGCCTTCTTTGGCCGCCGCAGCAATTAATTCCTGTTCTAAAGCAGAGGATTTAAATCGCACCACAAGGTGTAATCCTGCATTTTCTCCTTCTATAAAAATGCTATCTTTAAATATTTTCAGACAGTGAATTAATAAATCATGTTTATTCTTATATATCTTACGCATTTTGTTTAAGTGTCTTTCAAAATACCCTTCTTCTATAAATGATTTCATAATCGACTGATCTACTCTTGAAACAGTAGAGGTATAATAGTAAAAATGTTCCCTGTATATTTGCAATAAGGATTCTGGCAATACCATATACCCAATACGTATTGCCGGAGCTACAGCTCGTGAAAAAGTACCGATATAGATGACTTTACCGGAAGAATCGATTCCCTGAAGGGAAGGAATCGGTTTTCCTTTATATCGGAATTCACTGTCATGATCATCTTCTATGATATAGCGGTTGGAGCCTCCATTCGCCCATTCCAGTAATTCCATTCGGCGTTTAATTGGCATAACGATGCCTAGGGGATACTGATGGGAGGGGGTTGCATATACTACGTTAGCATCCGTTTGATATAAAGGCCCTATGGAGATACCGTTAGAATCAAGGGGAATCGGTGTTATTTCATAATGAAGCCCGGTAAATATTCGGTATGCCTGCTTGTAGGATGGATTCTCCATGGCGATTTTTCCCGCGGTAAAACAAGACGAGCTACTAGCAGATAACAAGTTATTGGTGTGGTTCATAAAAGAGAGTATTTGAGCTAGCAGTTGCAGAAGATAATCTGCACCTGCACCAACAATAATCTGTTCAGCACTGCAATTAACACTTCGAGACTCATGGAGATATCTTGCAATGGCATTACGTAAATCCTCATCTCCCTGATTATTTCCTAAGAGAAAGAGGTTATTATTATAATCGTTCATACAATTTTTGGACAGCTTACGCCATATATTATAAGGAAAACTATTTATGTCTATGGCAAAAGGTGAAAAATCATATCGATACGAAGATACTTCTTTTATCTTGGAACGAACGGATAACGTAGGATTAACGTCAATTCTGGCTAAATTTGATATGGTTGAAACATAATAACCACTTTTTGGGACAGTTTCTATATAACCTTCGGATACTAATTGTGCATATGCCATATCTACTGTATTTCTGCTGACCTGTAAATGTCCGGCTAGACTTCTTGTAGAAGGTAACTTGGTATGATAAGGCAGATTCCCACATTTAATTTCATTTTTTATGTGGCGGTATATCTGCTCATACATAGGAATATCGGAAGTACTCTCAAGATTTATAGTTAACATAGTCACATCTCCTTATGTGTGGTATGGTTAAAAATTAGAATATAATTAGTATAATGGTACCAGTTATTTTAGATTATCATGAAACACATACAATTACAATAGAAAGGAAGCATATAGGCTGTGATATACAACGATATGCTTCCCTTTTTGTAAAATTATTAATTTGATTTGAGGCTTAAATTTTCGGAACCATTAAATTATAAATGGTGCTGTATATATATTCAACGGTATTCATTGAACAACAAAAACTATATATGGAAATTTGACCCTCGAATCATTTATATTTATTTTAAGGTGACTACAGAACTAGTACATCGTTTTCAAATTAACTAGACCGATTACTTGTCTAAACCTCCAGAGGAAACATCCAAAAAGCCTCGGCGTAGCACCACTACGCCTGTGTTTTTTGGATGTTTCCTCTGTACGTTTATCCTACGTACTCAGTCTAGTTATTTGCAAAACGATGTACTAGCATTTCCTTTTATTTTTATCTTATAGAAGAATAATGCGAAACATCCTAATGTTATAGCAAGTCCTACTGTATTAGCAATGGTTGGATTTAATCGAAATCCTTCCTTTGCTTGTAATATATAGCATAAGCTAACAGCAGTCATAAAAGCAGCTGGCAAGGTAGTTATCCAGTAATTCTTTTCATTCTGGGCAAGATATACGGAACATGCCCATAAAGTTACCATTGCGAAAGCTTGGGTCAGGAATGTCATATATCTCCATAATATAGGGAAATCAACGAAGGTAAATATAATTGCTACAGCAAACATTGGTATAGCTAGAATTAGCCTATTCTTAATTTTATTTTGAGGAAACTTAATAATTTCAGATAGTGCAATTCTTGCTGCTCGAAAGGAAGTATCACCAGTTGTAATAGGACAGGCAATGACACCAAGCATTGCCAGTACACCTCCGATTGGACCTAAAAGTGTTCTGGTAATCTCATATACCGCACCTGCAGCACCTGACCCACCATAGATTACGCCAGCCAAGTTATTCGTATCACCATAAAATGCAAGTCCGGCTGCTATCCAGATCATAGCAATACATCCTTCTAAAATCATAGCACCGTAAAATATTCTTCTGCCATCTGTTTCATTTTTCATGCATCTAGCTACTAGGGGAGACTGAGTGGCATGATAGCCAGACACTGCGCCACAGGCTATGGTGACAAACATATTTGGCCATACGGAGATTCCTTTTGGATGCAGATTAGCTAAGGTTAATTCTGGAATTGTAAAACCACCTAAGAGGATACCCCCTGTTACACCTACCGCCATAAATATTAGAACGACTGCAAATATCGGGTATATTTTTCCAATAATTGTATCAATTGGGAGGACAGTTGCCAATAAATAGTAAGCAATAATTACGAATATCCAAAAGGTTTTATTAAAAATATCGGGAGTTAATTGGGATAACAAACCTGCAGGACCTGCAATAAATACAATACCAACAATCATGCAGAAAAATACTGTTAAGACTCTCATTATTTTTTGCGCTGCATTTCCCAAATACTTACCATGAATTTCTGAAAGACTTGCTCCGTCATTTCTTAATGAAATCATGCCGGAAACATAATCATGAACGGCTCCACCAAGTACACATCCAAACATAACCCATAGAAATGCAACAGGACCAAACATGGCTCCTTGAATAGCACCAAAGATAGGGCCAAGGCCTGCGATATTTAAAAACTGAATTAAGACCAATTTCCATGTTGGCATGGAAATATAATCAACTCCATCTGCTTTTGTAAGAGCAGGAGTCTTTCTATTAGCATCAATACCAAATTGTTTGCCTATGTAAATAGAATAAAATAAATAGCCTAAAATAAGTACAATCAGACCGCCTATAAAAGTATACATACAAATCCTCCTTTTAACACTTTACCGCGCTAATTTGTTTTAAGTGATATGGTATCACAAAAATATAGGGGCGTCAATTATTACTTTAAAATTTTATAACGTTTGATTTGAGGGTCAAAAGCCAAGTTTTTTGTTGATTGATGAATATTACTGTATATATATTCATTTGGCTGCCTTACGATTTTTGGCTAGAGTCTTGACGATATATGAACAGTGTTCTCGGCCGGTCGACGCCAAATCGAATATAGATACAGCACTATTCATCATTTATAAATTTTAAGGCTTTTGACCCTCAAATCAACGTTTATTACTTTAAATTTTTATAATGATGAATCAAGATTAAGAAGAAAATGAATAAAAGAAAAAGAATAAAAGAAAAAGAATAAAAGAAAAAGAATAAAAGAAAAGAATAAAAGAAATGAATAATAGAAAATGAATATTAGAAAAGCAAGGGGTAAATTTCACCCCTTGCTTTTCTACTACTATTATGAATATACTAAAATGGACTTCTGACTATCGGCTGAAGTTGTTTGCCGTCTAGAGCATTCTCTAAGGTCTCAATTAATAAATTCGTATGAGCAATCATTGAATTAGGTTTAGCCATAGGATTATCCTGACCAAAGGGAATAAAATATACATTTTTAGAATTTAGCAGGGTACCAATATTTTTCAGATTCATACTTAACGCATCATTTGTTGACACGGATATTACTAGGGGTTTACCATTTCTTAGATGAGCTTTTGCAGCCATTAATACAGGAGTGTCTGTGATACCATTAGCTAATTTGGCCAAAGTGTTACCTGTACATGGTATAATTGCAAGTATATCCAGGTAATTCTTAGGACCGATTGGTTCAGCATCTTCAATCGTCATGATAGGGGAATTGCCGGTAAGTGAAATCATTTTATCTATAAAGTCGGAAGCATTGCCAAAGCGACTATTTATTTTCTGTGAGTTAAATGAAAATATGGAATAGATATTTGCATTTTTATCTAATAAGTGTTCAACTTCCTGAAAAACGTTATCAAAGGTACAAAAGGAACCGGTTAAAGCAATTCCAATACTTTTATTCGCTAAATCCATAAAATCACTACTTTCTAAAATTTGATAAAATATAATTGTTTAAAAACACTGCAGATGATTCTGGCGCATATTTACCAGGCAGACCAAGACATAATTTCGCATTTCGATTTATTTCTTTTGCGAAAGAAAAATCTACGCCGCCAGGGTTAGTTGCAATATCAATAATAGTTACATCTTCTTTTGTATGAATAAGTATTGCTTTCGGTAATATCATTGCAGGTACTGTATTAAAGATATAATCGTAATTACCAATCACCTGATCAAGCTGCGAAAGTTCTACCGTGCCAAAGGAAGCAGTACTTGCCTGGGATAACGCAAGACTTGATCTGGCCGTAATATCAACTGAACCACATAAAGGTTTCAATTTATATGCTAATGTTTTTGCACATTTACCATAGCCTATGATTAAGCAATTACTGCCATGGAGATTTGTCGTACTGTTAATAATCGCTTCAGCAATGGTACCTTCCGCTGTTGCAATGGTATTAAATAGAGTTATTTCTTCATTTTCCATTAAATCATCATAAAAAATACCATTTTTATCGCAATGCTCTTTCATTCTTTCAGTAAGACAGCCTCCGTACAATCTGTTAGAGGGGGTTAGAAGTTGACATAATTCATCTATTGATAGATTAGAGTCTGGCTGCCTGGAATTGATATACACACCATCTTTTGTTACTGGAATCGGTGCAATGATAGTGAGGCCTAGGCTTATGGCTTCCGCTAATGTGTTAGCTTTGCCGCATGTAGTGTCAAGAATGGAATCTTCAAGACCATAAACAATTACAGAATACTTCCGTTGTATCAAATCATTTACCATATAAACCTGACGCATATCGCCGCCAACGAATGCAAAATCATAGTTAGTACGATTCATGTAAGCCTCCCAATAGATTAAATTGATTACTTTTTGATGATTACAATATATGGTGTTCATGCAAAAAAGTTCGTTGTACACCAAGTTATGTGCAGAATATTTCACAAAAAATATATAATATACAGAATTTGGCAAACTATAAATAATTTCATGAATATTATTTACATTTTAATCAAACTATGTTATTATGTAGAGCGTAATAAAAGTAGCCAATACTCAGTACTAGGACACTCCGACCTAATTCTTAGTATTAGGCGATTAAAATTTAAGGAGGAAATTTACATGATTAGCAAAGAAAAGAAACAAGAAATTATTGCTGCTTTCGGAAGAAATCCAGAAGATACTGGATCTCCAGAAGTACAGATCGCTCTTTTAACAGAAAGAATTACAGAATTAACTGAGCATTTAAAAGCTAATAAAAAAGATCATCACTCAAGAAGAGGACTTCTTATGATGGTAGGTCAAAGAAGAGGATTACTTGAATATTTAAAGAAAACTAATATTGAAGGATATCGTTCTTTAATTGAACGTTTAGGCTTAAGAAAGTAATTATCAAATTTGTTCAGTTAATATTATTTGTCGCACGACCGCACAATAATAGAAACAAACTATACTAACTAAGGTGTTAGTTTTTGAAAGAGTGGATGTTTCCACTCTTTTCTCTTTATTTCATTAGAAAGTTCGACCAACGTCCCTATGAAATAAAAAAGCCCGACCGGCAGGATGTACACTCTCGGGTAAAATATATGCCAGCTTTGCTGGCCGCGCCAAACGCCAGATTGTGCCAAGGCACACTCTTTGTTCATCGTAATTATAGACGCAGGAGAGAAATATGACTATATTAAAAAGATTAAAAATAATAGCCAGGGACACGGCTTTTGTTAATAAAACAATTCGTATCACCGTACCAATAGCCCTACAGGGTTTTTTAAATACCGCTTTGAATTTTGCAGATACTTTAATGATTGGTAAACTTGGGGAAACCACAATTGCGGCAGTTGGCTTGGCTAATAAAGTGTTTTTTGTATTTACCCTTCTAATTTTTGGCATTGTGAGTGGATCGGGAATACTTACTGCACAGTATTGGGGAAAACGTGAGGTAGCAAACATTCGAAGAGTATTAGGGATTTCATTGATGTTAGTTTTAGGTGGATCATTTTTATTTTTAATACCTGCTGTTTTACGGCCGGAACTAATTATGAGAATTTTTACAACCAGTAATGAAACCATTCGAATTGGAGCAATATACCTGGCAATCATAGCATTTAGTTATCCATTTTCAGCTATTACCAATGCCTACATATCACTTTTAAGAGGAATTAACGAAGTAAAAGCACCGGTAATAATAAGCACTATAGCGATCTTCGTAAATGTTATTTTAAATTATATCCTTATCTTTGGCAAACTTGGATTCCCCGTACTTGGCGTAGCTGGTGCTGCTATTGCTACAGTCATAGCAAGAATCGTAGAATGCGGTGCTCTATTGTTTGTTGTTTACTGGGAGAAAGGACCTGCGGCAGCGAAGTTTAGAGAATTAATTACCTTTCAAAAAGATTTTGTTAAGAAATTCTTTGCCACAACTTTACCTGTAATCGCCAATGAATTTATGTGGGGGCTGGGTGTTACTATATATTCCCTAGTATATGGAAGAATGGGAGATGGAGCCGTTGCAGCGATTACAGTTACTCAAACAGTGGAACAAATATTTATTGTAATATTCATGAGCATTAGCAATGGATCTGCTGTTATCTTAGGAAATGAAATGGGAGCAGGTCACCTGGAAGATGCAGACGAACATGCAAAGAACCTTATTACCATACAGGTTTTATTATCCTTTGCCGCCGGTATCTTAGCATTTTTCATTCGTCAGCCAATCATTCGCCTATTTAGTGTATCGGGAGAAGTTGAGCAATTTATTAATTTTTGCTTTATTGTATTCATTTTATATCTTCCATTTAAAATGTTTAATTTTATAAATATTGTAGGAATTCTAAGAAGTGGTGGAGATACCAAGGCATGTTTATTCTTAGACGTATCCGGTGTGTGGTTCATTGGAATCCCTATGGCTTATATCGGAGGAATGGTATTACATCTGCCAATTTACTGGGTATATGCAATGGTACTAACAGAGGAAATCTATAAATTTATATTAGGGTATATTCGTTACCGTAAGAAAAAATGGCTGCGTAACCTTGTTGCGACGGAATAAATTTATATTTTGTATAAATATTAGAATGTATGGCTGTCCAGTTATTAATTCCAGGGTTAAAGACCTTAATTAATAATGGAGCAGCCATTGTTAGTATATAATCTCTATATACTATCACGAGAAATTCATGTAATATATGGTAGAAATCTTGTTTGAGAAACTGTACAATAGAAGGAGTAAATTAATACCATGAGCAGAAGTGAACGAGCCATAATTACCGTTTTATGTATGGTATATCATGGTGATAAAATATTAGTACAAAATAGAGTAAAAAAGGACTGGCAGGGTATTACGTTTCCTGGGGGGCATGTGGAAAAAGCGGAATCCTTCGTACAGGCAGTGATTCGTGAAATTTATGAGGAAACTGGATTGACAATAAAGAACCCAGTACTTTGTGGAACGAAACAGTTTCAAACGGAAGACGAGGAACGATACATAGTATTACTCTATAGAACTAATCAATTTGAAGGGGATTTACGTTCTTCCGAGGAGGGTGAGATGCTTTGGATTGACAAAAACCAGTTAGGTAAATATCAGGTGGCAGAAGGTTTTTTAGAGTTATTTCAGGTCTTTGATACAGATCAATATAGTGAGTTTTATTTTGAACGTGATGAAGATAACTGGATTATTAGATTATACTAATTTATGCGGGTGCTTGAAGTTGAAATTAGAAAGTAATTCAAGAAATTGGTTTATACAAAAACAAAATAAAAGAAAAGTAAATTAAGGGAAAATATAAGAATGAATAATAAAACTGGTAAAATAATTGGGCATATGTTAGCAGCATTTACTATTATAGTCTGGGGAACTACTTTTATTTCAAGTAAACTGTTACTGGAGCATTTTACTCCCCTTCAGGTTATGATTATGCGCTTTCTCATTGCGTACATTACACTTATAATATTAAACCATAAACACATAAAGACTACTTTAAGAGAAGAAATTACGTTTCTTTTACTGGCTATTTCAGGAACTACCATCTATTTCTTATTTGAAAATAAAGCACTTACCTTAACCTTTGCATCTAATGTAAGTATAATTCTATCAGCAGCTCCAATACTTACAGCAATATTAGCTCATTTTTATACGAAAGATGAGAAACTAAGTAATAAAATATTGTTGGGTTCTATCATAGCTTTTGCTGGAGTAGCACTGGTAGTATTTAACGGTACAGTTATGCTAAACCTTAATCCATTGGGAGACATTTTAACCTTTGGGGCAGCCCTTAGCTGGGCCATTTATTCCATAATTTTAAAAAATAATGTAAGTAAATATGATCCTATCTATTTAACACGAAAAGTTTTATTCTACTCCATAATAACTACCATTCCAATTCTTTTTATAGAAGGGAAGCCATTTCCTTATCATGAGTTAATAAATCCTGCTTTTATATTCAGTCTAATTTTCTTAGGTGTATTCGGTAGTGGCATCTGCTACGTGGCATGGAATATAGCATCAAAGAAATTAGGTATCATAACAACCAATAATTATATTTATCTTGCTCCGTTTATAACTATGGTAGCAGCTGGGGTTATACTGCATGAAAAGATTACGGTAATGGGGATTACTGGTGCCTTGCTTATTATTGTTGGAGTCGTGGTAGCAGGAATGAAAAAATCGGTGGATATTGAGAGCATAGAAGAAGTTGAACTAAACTAAAAATACATAAGTAATAGATATAAATATAACATAAGAAAACTAGTATAAGAAAACTGGTATATGAAATGTAAAAGAAGACTGGCAAAAGAAAACTGACATAAGAGAGGGGAAATATTGTGGAACAGGTAACTTTAGGTAAAACAGGAATTATAACAAATAAAAATGGATTTGGTGCATTACCAATTCAGCGTATTAATAAGGAAGAAACCAAGATATTATTAAGAAAAGCATATCAAAGTGGAATTAATTTTTTTGATACCGCTAGATTTTACACAGACAGTGAAGAAAAATTAGGATATGCATTAAGTGATGTGAGGGATAAGATTTATATTGCATCCAAAACCATGGCAACAAAGGTGGAAGATTTCTGGAAGCATTTATACACTTCACTTGAAATGTTAAACACAGAATATCTTGATATTTTTCAGTTTCATAATCCAAGCTTTTGCCCAATGCCAGGGGATGGTACCGGATTGTATGAAGCGATGCTTGAAGCAAAAGATAAAGGTATGATACGCCACATTGGGATTACTAACCATAGAATTAAAGTGGCAATGGAAGCTGCAGAGTCCGGTTTATATGAGACCATCCAATTTCCTTTTAGTTATTTGGCAACGGAGGAAGAAATCGCGTTAGTAAAGAAATGTGAAGAAAAAGAAATTGGTTTTATTGCCATGAAAGCACTTTCTGGAGGCCTTATTACTAATTCAGCAGCTGCTTATGCATACATTGCACAATATTCTAATGTATTACCAATTTGGGGAATTCAAAAAGAAAAGGAACTGGATGAATTCATATCTTATATTGAACATCCGCCGGTGCTAAATGAAGAATTAAGTGCTGTGATTGAACATGATAGAATAGAGATGAGTGGGGCATTTTGCAGAGGCTGTGGTTATTGCATGCCATGTCCAGCAAAGATTGATATTCCAACCTCTGCCAGGATGTCACTAATGATTCGAAGAGCCCCTGTAGAAGTATATTTATCCGATGAATGGATAGAGAAGATGAAGAGAGTGGAGAAATGTATCCATTGTAATCATTGTAAGAATCATTGCCCATATGGTTTAGATACGCCAAGTCTTTTAGAGGATAACTGGAAAGATTATCGGAAATTTATTACGAAATAATTCTCCGATTTATGCCAATTGGCTGACTATATTAATCTCTAGCAGATTGGTATTTCAAACTTATAATATTAGAATCATATGCTTTAAGTAGCATAAGCATTGTGATAAGCAATAGATATTAACAAAACCTGCAGGCGTTGTCTTGCAGGTTTTTTTGCGTGGCGCACTTAGTATTTGAGAATTCTTATGAGTGGAAGTTCTTATTCAACCTTGGTAATAAGAAACACTTAGCAAAATAATATCTCCACGAAAGAACTATAGATGTTTATAATTAGCATATTTTAAAAATTATGCGATAAAAAACTAAGGTGGAGATATTAAAAATATTACATCTACATCAGGAAACGCTTGAAATAGTAAAAAGAATTTAGTTATGGGAAAACTTATTCTTAAATAACATAAAATATTATATATTGACAAAATATAACAACAGTGGTAAATTATACCTATGCTTATTGTATAAAAATGTATACAAAACATACAACGATAAAGGCAAACATTGTGAAAGCAATGGACGCAAAGCCACGGATCTAAACCTGAAAGGGTATGACAGCCGGGTTACCGAATTGACATAAAAGATAATTTTATGCCTGCATCTTTTTATTATTCGGTGCAGGTTTTTTTGTATCCAAAATTATGTACAGTTAGCTACTTGTGCAAAAAGTATTATTCCAGCTTTGCTGGATGCACACTGCGTGAGAATGTGCTTGCCACATTCTTTGTCCTACCCGTGTGAAAGATTTATTCGCACAAAAATTGCGTAGACGGCCGCTACGAAACCAAAATTTATGCCG
>JAQZAX010000090.1 GCA_029239455.1 Anaerocolumna sp. | reverse complement strand
TTTATCACCAACCAATGTAACATCCTTGTGTAATTGCAAAATAGAAGCAGGAAGAGCTGGAGTGATTGGCCCCATAAAGGCATCTCTAATAATTTCAGCTTTGTCGGCTCCGCTTACAATTAAAAGTATCTTTTTGGATTGCATAATGCTCTTTATACCCATAGTATAAGCGTGGGTAGGTACCTGTTCGGCTGACTCAAAAAGTCTGGAATTAGCTTGAATCGTACTTTCAGTCAAAGCTACAACATGGGTTGATTTCTCAAAGGAAGCACCGGGTTCGTTAAAACCGATATGTCCGTTATGCCCGATACCAAGTAGTTGTAAATCTATTCCGCCTAACGACTGGATGACTTCATCATATCTGGTACACTCTTCTTCGTCGTGCTTTGCCAATCCGTTTGGAAAATTAGTAAGATTAGAAGAAATGTTAATCTGATCAAATAAGTTTTTCTTCATAAAATATCGATAGCTGTTTTCATCCTCGGAAGATAAACCCTTATATTCATCCAAGTTTACAGTACGTACTTCTGAAAAATCTAAGTCTCCCTTCTTGTACCATTCCACTAGTTGAAGATAAGTACCAATGGGGGAGGACCCGGTAGCTAGTCCCAGTACGCTGGAAGGGTTAGCGATAACTTGTGCAGAAATAATATTAGCAGCTTTGCGGCTCATATCTTGGTAGTCCATTGTTTCGTATATTCTCATAAAATGACAACTCCTTAGTGTTATAAAATTGATAACCAGGTGTCAACTCAAAATCATATAGGAATTTGAATTTTGAGTAGATTAAATCAAGTGGAACTTCGGGTAATTAATGAAGTTGGAAGAATGATTTTCTGGGGTAATAAATTGTAGCCATGTATTCTTGCAAGCAGAAGATCAGCGGCAACGACTCCAATTTCCTCCATAGGTACACGAATGGTAGTTAGCGGGGGATTAGAGAACTTGGCCATCTCAATATCGGACATTCCAATAACCGCAACGTCAGAAGGAACCGAAATATGATTGTTGTAAAAACTGTTTAAAGCAGCCATAGCCATTAAATCACTGGCAGCAAAAAAAGCGGTTGGATAATTATTAGATTTGCATAAAGCATCTACTTTTGAAGAACAAATATCTTCATCCCAGCCACTGTCGATGATCCATTCTTTGTTAATCTCAAGACCAGCTGAATGCATGGCAAGATAGTAGCCTTGATAACGCTGACTGTCAGTAATTTGTTTGGCTTCCCCGTGCCCACCTATAAAACCGATTTTGGTATGCCCTTTACTAATTAGGTATCGGGTTGCTACCGTAGCTATTTCATAATGGTCATAGCAGACATTATCGATGTCATTTCGCTGGGTATCAATGCCAACGATGTGAGGAACATTCTTACGTATATAATTGTAAATCTCACTATTAAGAGGTTCCATTAGAATAAGACCGGAAACCTGGTCTTGGAAGGTGGAAACCAAGGTGTTTTTTTCCTCTAATTCAGGACCGGTTTTAATAAACGAAATCTCATATCCTTTTGAGTGTAACTGTTTCTCAACACCGGATAGAATTGCCATAAAATATGGGTCATTATATTTTTTTTTGGTCACGCTAAGAATACATCCTATTTTGATATGATTGTTAGAGGCAGATGAATTTTTCTTAGATATTTTAGGCTGAATTTCATACTGTAAAGCAGCTACTGCATCAAGGACACGCTTTTTGGTTTCTTCTGTCATTTTATATTTTGAATCATTATTTAATATTCGGGATACGGTAGCGGTAGATACATTTGCTAATTTGGCAACATCGCGAATTGTACTCATAAGAACTCCTTTGCACTTATTGTTTACTAAACATTATAATTGTACTATAGAATATTTTGCTATAAAAGTCAAATTATTTTTAGGTAAAAAACGCCGAAAATTCAGTTAAAAATTAAAATTTATTGTAAAAGTATATTTACAACTAAATTAAATGATGATAATATTGCAATGTAACAACAGATTAACAAAACGTAACATTAGCATATGTTGCGTAAAATATTGTAAACCTAATCTAAATGAATAAAAATCTTTTTAAAATTTAGGCAGGGAATTCTATCGAGTAGATTATTTTAGGCAGAAGAACAGAAATTAACTGGCTAAGCCTCCGCTGGATATTTGCATATAAGGTGAGGTCAGTAGTGTGATATAGAAAAAGGAGAGAGCGCATATGAAAAAACCTTGTTTAGTAATAATGGCAGCAGGAATGGGAAGCAGGTATGGAGGATTGAAGCAGATTGATTCCGTGGACGAAGAAGGACACATTATGATTGATTTTTCTATCTATGATGCAATTTGTGCGGGCTTTGAAAAAATTGTTTTCATAATTAAGAAAGAAATAGAAAAGGATTTTAAAGAAACCATTGGGGATCGGATATCAAAGATTGTTGAAGTAGAGTATGTGTATCAGGAAACCCTGGAACTGCCTGCGGGATATCAGGTGCCAGTAGGAAGAACTAAGCCCTGGGGGACGGGGCATGCAATTTGGTGCTGCAGAGAAAAGATACAGGCACCTTTTGCTGTAATTAATGCGGATGATTATTATGGCAGCCGTGCTTTCTCTATGATTTATCAAGCATTGGAACAGCAAGTAGAGAAAGATACGCATTCTTATCATATGGTGGGATACGTATTGGAAAATACCCTAACAGAACATGGATCAGTCTCAAGAGGTGTATGTGAGGTTAGTAATGACAGCAAATTAATAGGAATTGTAGAAAGAACAAAAATTGAGAAGCACGAAGAGGCAGCGGCGTATTCTTTGGATGGCGGCAGCACCTGGGAGGAACTTGCGGCAGATAGTACGGTATCCATGAATCTATGGGGTTTTAATCCTTCGATTATGGAAGAGTTGGAGACTGCCTTTGTCCGATTTTTAGAAGAGGAAGTACCATCAAATCCTCAAAAGAGTGAATTTTTCCTTCCAACCGTAGTACAGCAGCTTCTGGAACAGGGTAAGGCAGAGGTTCAAGTACATAAGTCACAAGATAGATGGTTTGGCGTTACGTATAAGGAAGATAAAGATAAAGTGGTAGAGGCAATCAAGGAGTTGAAAAAGCGGAAGGTTTATCCGCAGCATCTATGGCAGAAATAAGAGAACAAACTAATATACACGCAAATTGTACCCGCGACTTAAAGGCTGCAGGTGCCAGAAAGGCATGGTAATCAGTATGACAAGAGAACAGCATTGTGAAAAAATTGAGGAAGCTTTAATGGTATTTGATATAGAGGGGCAGATTCAATCCTATGAAAGATATGGCAACGGGCATATTAACGATACCTTCGTGGTGGTTTGCCATGTAGAAAATGAAAACAGACGATATATTCTGCAACGTATGAACCATGAGATTTTTACTCATCCGGAACAGTTGATCTCTAATATTTATTTGGTTACTGATTTTTTAAGAAAGAAAATCAGTAAGTCAGGTGGGCAAGCTGACAGAGAGACACTTAATCTGGTTAAAACAAAGCTAGGAGAGAACTTTTATCAGGATAGTATTGGCTCTTACTGGAGAATGTATTTGTTTATTGAAGGTGCTACTTCTTATGATCAAGTAGAGAAGAAAGAGGATTTTTATGAGAGTGCGGTTGCTTTTGGGAGGTTCCAAAGTCTTTTGGCTACCTTTGAAGCGTCTGCTTTGTATGAGACGATACCTGATTTTCATAATACACCCGTTCGCTATAGCACGTTTCTTAAGGCAGTGGAAGAAGATGTATGTGATCGTGTGAAATATGTGAAGGATGAAATTGATTTTGTGCTATCACATAAAAAGGATGCTGAGATTTGCCAAAGAAAATTGGAAGAGGGGAAACTTCCTCTTCGTGTAACACATAATGATACCAAACTCAACAATATTATGATTGATGACCATACCGGTAAAGGAATCTGTGTGATTGACTTGGATACAGTTATGCCGGGTTTATCCATCTTTGATTTTGGCGATTCAATTCGTTTTGGAGCCAATACAGCAGCAGAGGATGAGACGAACCTTTCCAAGGTATCGTTAAATCTTGAATTGTTTGAATTGTATGTTAAAGGATTTTTATTGGGTTGCGGTGGAAGCTTAACGGCAAAGGAAGTGGATATGTTACCCAATGGTGCAAAAACAATTACGTTGGAATGCGGAATGAGATTCCTTACAGATTATCTGCAAGGAGATCAATATTTTAGGATACATAGAGAAAATCATAATTTGGATCGATGCAGAACACAGTTTGCATTGGTAAAGGATATGGAAACAAAATGGGATAGTATGAAGAGTCTCGTATCTAAATACTGTTAGGGGGAGTAAATATGTCAATCTTAGTTACCGGTGGAGCCGGATACATTGGAAGTCATACCTGTGTGGAGTTATTAAATGCAGGATATGAAGTAATTGTAATTGATAATCTATGTAATTCCAATCAGGAATCCTTAGAGAGAGTAAAACGGATTACTAATAAGCAGGTCAAGTTTTATGAGTTTGATATTCGTGATAAAAAGAAGCTTTGTGAGGTTTTTGAAAAGGAACACATTGATGCGGTCATACATTTTGCTGGTTTAAAGGCAGTAGGTGAATCTGTTCAAAAGCCATTGGAATACTATTCTAACAATTTAGAATCCACTTTGACTCTATGCCGTATAATGCAGAAGTTTGACGTAAAGAAACTGGTATTCAGTTCATCTGCAACAGTATATGGAAATCCTGTTAGTGTGCCTATTAAAGAGGACTTTTCACTATCAGTTACGAATCCCTATGGAAGAACGAAATTAATGCAGGAAGAAATGCTTCGAGATTTAGTAGTTGCGGATAAGGAGTGGAAAATTATTATACTGCGTTATTTTAATCCAATTGGCGCACATAAAAGTGGTCTTATTGGAGAAGACCCGCAGGGAATACCTAATAATCTGGTGCCTTATATCAGCCAGGTTGCAGTGGGTAAGCTTTCAGTGCTCAATGTATTCGGAGGTGATTATAATACACCGGATGGCAGCGGAGTTAGAGATTTCATCCATGTTTCAGATTTGGCGACAGGTCATGTAAAAGCCATTGAGAAGTTTCCGACCATCGAGGGAGTAAAAAATTATAACCTGGGTACGGGTAAGGGATATAGTGTGCTAGAGATGATTGCCGCTTATGAAAAGGCTTGTAAGAAGAAGATACCTTATATCATAAAGGACAGACGACCTGGAGACATTGCAACCTGCTATGCAGACCCGACCTATGCAAAAGAAGAGTTAGGATTTGAGGCACAGCGTAACCTTGAGGAAATGTGTGAAGATGCTTATCGTTGGCAAGAAAATAATCCAAATGGGTATCGATAAGCTTGAAAGATATATTAATCGTTGTTACGTAAACATATTTCAAGATATTGTTTAGTAAAACGAAAATGGAAATATATTACGTAACGGTCTTAAAACCTAGCAAAAATTAAATAATTATTTAAATTGCTGACAAATTACACAAAAATATAAAATAATAATTGTGCAAAAAACATATATTCAAAGCATAAAATCGATGATATTATTTATATAAAGTTTACTAAACATAATACATAAATAACGAAATAATATACGTAACAAACAATGAAACAAAAAAGAGGAGTGGTAATGTTGAAAATTGCACTGATAGGTGCGGGACAACGCGGTATGATATATGCCAAATATGCCTTTGAGAGGATGAAGATAGAGGTAGTTGCAGTAGTTGATCCGAAAGAAGAAAAAAGAAAAGTTGCTGCTGAGGTATTCCAACTAGCACCGGAGATGATATTTGATCATGTGGATTTATTTTTTGCTGCTGGAAAATTAGCAGACGCTATAATAATCGCCTCCATGGATAGAGATCATTATGATCAGACAATCAGAGCTTTGGATATGGGTTATAATATACTTTTGGAAAAACCAATTTCCCCTGATCCAAAGGAATGTTTATTGATACAGCAGAAGGCACATGAGTGTAAAAGAAATGTTGTGGTATGCCATGTTCTGCGCTACACTAATTTTTTTGCAGCTATTAAGCAGATTATTGATTCGGGGGAATTAGGTAAGGTAATTACGATTCAGCATGCCGAGAACGTAGGTAACTTTCACATGGCGCACTCCTTTGTCAGAGGAAACTGGAGAAACAGTGAAGAATCAAGTCCTATCATAATGCAGAAATCCTGTCATGATTTGGATATCCTGGTATGGCTGGTTGGAAGTGGTGCAGAAAAAATATCTTCCTTTGGAAATTTGCAATACTTCTGCAGGGAGAATGCTCCAGAAGGTAGTGCGGAACGTTGCCTGGAATGTAAATATGCACCGGAATGTCGATTTGATGTAAGAAAAGCATATTTGCCAATGGCAGGAGAATGGCCAGCAACGGTAGTAAGTGAAGACCAGTCCGAAGAAGGCTTGCTAAAAAGTTTGGAGACCAGTCCGTATGGAAGATGTGTCTACAAGTGTGATAATAACGTTTGTGATAATCAGGTCACAAATATTGTCTTCAAGAACGGGGTAACTGCTACCTTCCATTTAAGTGGTTTATCCAATAAGATGCATCGCTCAATAAAGGTTATGTGTGAAAATGGAGATATCTATGGAGATGATAGTAATAACACGATCAAGGTTACGAGATACTCCTCTAACTCTAAGTATACGGGAGAAGAAAGAATTATTAATGTAGAGTCTGCTGAAGGTTTCCATGGTGGTGGTGATTATGGTTTAATGAATGACTTTATACAGGAACTGATAGAGGAGAAGAATGAAAGCAGATCTTCCATTGATGATTCTATTGAAAGTCATATTATGGCATATGCGGCGGAAGAAGCAAGATTAACAAATCAAGTGATAGATATCGAAGAACTAAAAAATAAATTGCTAAGTTAATATACATAAAAAATGTCAGTTTTACCGACTTTTCTATTAATTAAGTTTATCAAGATAATTAACCAGGTTGCTGCCTGGCTAATAATAAAAAGAAAAAGAGGAGGAACAAAATGAAAGTAAAGAAAATCCTGGCATCAATCCTATGCGCAAGCTTGGCAGTAACAATCCTGGCGGGTTGCAGTAATAAGAAGGAGACCACCGACACCAGCAAGAACGAATCTAATACTGGAAACAAAGCTACAGAAGCGCCAGTCGGTGAGAGTACCACGGGTTATACCGGTGAACCGGCAGAAATTCATTATGCTTATTGGCAGGATAGCCTGGGAACCTATCTTGAAGAGTGTAAGGCAAAGTTTGAAGAGCAAAATCCAAATATTACAATAGTTCTGGAACCTACAACTTGGACAGAATATTGGACGAAATTAGAAACAGCTGCAACTGGCGGCAGTGTGGCAGATGTATTCCAAATGAATGGGCCAAACATTAATAAATACGCAGATGCAGGTATCATTCTTTCTATGGACGATTATATTAAAGCTTCAGGGCTTGATATGAGCAAATATCCGGAGGCAATGAACAGTTTATATAACGTCGAAGGATCACAGTACGGTGTACCAATTGATTATGATACTATTGGACTATGGTACAACAAAGAATTATTTGATAAAGCGCAAGTAGAATATCCAACAGATTCCTGGACTTGGGAAGATTTAAAAGCAGCTGCTGAAAAGCTTACAGATAAAGACAATGGTGTATATGGCATCTCAGCCGGGTATGCAGATCAGGGTGGCTTCTACAATACTGTATTTGCAGCGGGTGGTTACATATTAAACGATGATAAGACAAAATCCGGCTTTGATCAGGACGCAACCAAGCAGGGTATCCAGTGCTGGATTGATTTAATGGAGGCAGGATATTCTCCTTCACAGGCTTCTTTATCTGAAAATGCAGATTATATACAGTTTATGTCCGGTAAGGTAGCAATGGTTTATGCAGGAGACTGGTTTGCATCAATCTTTGCTGATCCTGCAGCAGATTTTGCTGATAAATGTGATGTTGCGTTACTTCCAACGATCAATGGAAACAGGGCATCCGTTATACATGGTAAAGCAAATTGTATTTCAGCGGGTACAAAAAATGCGGACGCAGCCTGGGCATGGGTAAATTATTTGGCAGGTGCAGAAGCAAATGAATTACTTGGAAAGTCCGGTGCGGCGATACCTGCGCATGCAGATTACTCCAACCTTTTCTTTGAACAGTATCCACAGTACAATATGAGCATATTCGCTAAGGAAGCACAGGAATGTGCTTATGAATATCCAACCAGCAAAGGGTTTACAGAATGGGCGGATGTGGTTTGGAATGAGTTAGTACCTGCCTATTCCTTAGAGGTTTCTGTAGATGAAGCTTGTGATAATATAGCAAAGCAGATGAACGATATTCTTGCAGCGCAATAATAATTAAATAGTATTTGATCGAGTAGTTCTTTTGGAGGACTACTCGATTGAACTCTATAGAGTAGCTTTACAAACAATGGGATTGGTAACAAGAATGTAAGGTAGAGAGGTTAGATAAATGCGGATTAACAGAAAAAAGAGAAATGAATATCTATGGGGGTATGCAATGATAGCTCCGGTTACACTGGGCTTGATTGCCTTTTATTTCTACCCATTTTTTCAAGTGATTTTTGACAGCTTCTATAAGATAGGTTCCTTTGATAGACGGCTTGGATTTGTTGGCATAGATAATTATACGAAAATGCTGGCAGACAAAGAGATGTGGCAAACGTTAATGAATACTTTTCAATATGTAATTATTATTGTTCCGCTTACTGTTGTATTTTCAATGCTGATAGCTGTATTGCTTAATAAAAAAGTCAAAGGGTTATCCATCTTTAGAGTAATATATTTCCTCCCTGCAATTACAATGGCTGCTGCTATTTCTATGGTTTGGCGATGGATTTTTAATGGAGATTATGGAATTCTGAATGGACTTATCGGAACCTTTGGATTAGATCCTGTCCAATGGCTAAACAGCAAGCAAACGGCACTTTTTTGTATTTGTTGTGTAGCAATCTGGTCAAATACAGGCTACTATATGATAATCCTTCTGGCAGGGATTCAAGGAATTTCACGTGGATATTACGAGGCGGCTGAAATTGATGGTGCAACGGGTTTCCAGAAATTCAAAAAAATAACCTTACCTCTGCTTTCACCAACTTTGTTCTATGTTGTTATAATGATTATCATTTCTACCTTCCAGACCTTTGATGGTATTTATTTAATGATATCAACAAAGAGTAATGCAATTAAGCACACGCAGTCAGTAGTTATGTACTTCTATCGTACTGCATTTGAGCATTCGAATAAGGGATATGCCTCGGCAATAGCGGTTATGCTGTTCCTTATCATCATGGGTATTACTATTTTTCAAATGAAGATGCAGAAAAAATGGGTTAATTACGAATAAGGAGTATGAAAATGCCTATTAAAAAGAAAACTTGGTTTAGTAAAACTTTAATATACATAGTATTGATTGTTGGGGCATTCGTAGCACTCTTTCCTTTTATATGGATGATACTCACCTCCATTAAATCGACGAGTGAAGCGATGATCATACCGCCAACTATATTCCCAAAGCAGATACGAATTGATAATTATACGTTAATAACCACGAAGCTTCCGTTTTTTAAGATATATTTGAATACAATTGTTTCTGCTGTTGTTACTGTCGCAGCACAGCTTGTATTCTGCTCCATGGCAGCATATGCCTTTGCAAGAATACAATTCCCGGGCAGAAATATCATTTTTATCACGATATTAGCGGTATTAATGGTACCAGGTACATTTTTTATCCTGCCACAATATAGAATGATGTATAGTATGGGACTTTTAAATACGATTCCAGCACTGTTCTTACCTAATTTGTTCAGTGCTATGGGAAAATTCCTGCTTATACAATTCTTTCTATCCTTACCACAGGAATTGGAAGATGCGGCTTATATTGATGGATGTAATCGTGGTAGAGTATTTATAAGTATTATGCTTCCGCTTATTAAACCTGGTCTGGTGTCCTTGGGTATTTTGACCTTTAAGTTTGCCTGGAACGATTTAATGTGGCCTCTTATTGTTAATACCTCAACCGATAAGATGACCTTGTCGGCAGCATTATCTTATTTACAGGGACAGTATGTAACTGATTATCCAGGGGTTATGGCAGGAGCTATTATGTCGGTAGTTCCGATTATCGTAATTTTTGCAATTTTTCAGAAACAGTTTATTGAAGGTGTTGCTCACACTGGAATAAAAGGCTAGATGAATAGTATGCTTGATAAATCAACATCTAATGTTAGTAAAATTAGTTGTTGAGGTGTTTTCACACGGACTTCAAATTACAATTGGAATCCCCTAAGGGAATTGATTAATTGATCAATCATACATTGTTCTGTGAAGATAAGAAGAAAAACAGATTGTAATTTAGCTTAACGAGCATAAACTACAATCTGTTTTTTTGTTTATTAATCTTCTGGTTTCTGTGTATCTTTTATTTACAAAATAATAGGTTCAAATCTTAAACGAAACTCTGGTAATTTAGACAGAGCTGTGTAGTAATTGGTAGCCCAATCCTCACCTTGGGATGGATCGTTCTCACCGGAAGCAGGAGGAGCAAAAAGCTTTAAGGTAAGATCACAAGCACCTGTAAGTGGCTTTTC
>JAQZAX010000089.1 GCA_029239455.1 Anaerocolumna sp. | reverse complement strand
ATTTGCAAGTACCAAAAATACCCCGTAGAATAATGTAATTCCTGAAATCATTGTATAATCTTGTTCCTGAATACTCATTACAAAGAATTTTCCCATACCTGGTATGGAGAAGATGTTTTCAACAACAAATGCTCCAGTAAGCACCGTAGCTGCTATGGGTCCTAGCACAGTGATGACAGGCATAATTGCATTTCGCACTGCATGTTTCCAAATAATCTTCTTCTGGGATAACCCTTTTGACTTTGCAGTTTTTATGTAATCCTGACCTAATACATCCAGCATACTAGTTCTCATTAATCTGGAGATTGTTGCCAGAGAACCAAAGCTTAAAGCAAATGATGGCAGTACGGTGCTGGCAAATGAACCCCAACCGGTAATCGGAAAAACCTTAACACCAGTCCACTGAAATATCTTTAATCCAAAGAAATACTGAAGCAGGGAACCAACGATAAAGCTAGGCACTGATACACCAATAATAGCAATAAACATGGCAAGTGTATCCCATTTCGTCCCTCTTTTCACTGCAGCAACAATGCCTAGGAGAATACCCATAATGGTTGCAAAAATAAGTGCTCTGATTCCTAAATCAAATGAATATGGAAATGCTTGTGCTATTATATCAGTTACTGGGCGAGTATATTTTATTGAGATACCTAAGTCTCCTTTAAATACATTTGTCATGTAAATCAAGAACTGCTCAAGAGCAGGTTTATCAAGACCGTATTTCGCATTCAGTGCTTTCATCGTTGTTTCAGGAATTGCTTTCGTACCAATGAAAGGATCTCCGGGTAATAGTCGCATCATAAAAAATGTTAATGCAGTCAGTGCAATGATAGTTAACAAAGCATAAACTAACCGCTTTCCTACATATTTAATCACATGCATTCCTCCTTTCTTTCTCTTCTTATATTATTTTTCGAAATCTTACAAGAAACGACACAAAGAATTGTTATCCTATACAACCTTGAAACATTAATGTATTAAAGTAATATAGGATAAGAATTCTTTTGAAGTCAGAATTTTATTCGATTTCACAGTTACTTTCACATTATACTATATTTCTACACAATTGTCTTGTGTAATAATTTCTACTTTTACTAAAAATTATAAAATTCAATATATATTCATAAGTAACACTTATATAACAGGCTACTTTGTGCTTTCTTCACAATTCAAAATTAACATGAAGGGAGGTGCGAGTTGCAAAGAACAGCCCGCACCACCCTGTTTGTATAATTCTTACTGGCAAATATTATTTTGCTAATTTAGCAAATTTATAGTTCATATCCTGGAATGCAGTTCTTACTACACCGGAAGCAATCTTTCCACTCATAACATAATCTCTGGATCTCCAGTAGATTGGACTGATAGGAAGATCTTCCATTAATAACTTCTCAAGATCCATTAAGTATCCCATACGAGTTGCAGGATCTAATTCAGTACGAACTTGATCTAATAATGCATCATATGCTTCGCTTGTATAACTAGTGTGGTTATTACCATTGCCTGTTTCAAACATATCAAGGAATGTCATAGGATCATTATAGTCAGGACCCCAACCAGCAAATACGATAGAGAAGTCTTTGTTGGACATTCTATCAAGTCTGCTCTTGTAAGGCATGGATTCCACTGTAATTTCAAGTCCTAAGTTAACTCTTAACTGCTCCTGTACGAAAGCAGCATTATCGATTGCTGTATCACTATCATCAGAAATCATAGTAAGCTGTATAGTATCTACTCCAAGTTCTTCTAATGCTTTTGCATAATATTCTTGTGCTTTAGCAACATCTAAAGTTGGAAGTAAAGCACCCACTTCGTTAGCAAATTTGTCATTTAAACCGTTAATAGCTGGTGCTGTAAAGGAAACCGCTGCTTTAGAGCTGTTCTTTAAGATTGCGTCAACAAAAGCCTGTCTGTCAACTGCATATGTAAGTGCTTTACGAAGATTTGCATTCTGTAAGTATGGATCATTTAAATTATACTCTAAGTAGAATGTTGCACCATCATCATATGTGTTTACCGGATAATTTTCTGCTCTCAATAACGCAGCTAAATCACCGCTAAGACCAATAACGTCTACTTCGCCAGCCTTAAACGCATTAAGAGCTGCATTGGTATCGTTAATCATTACCATGTTAATTTTTTCAACTTCAATATTAGCAGCATTATAGTAATCTGGGTTCTTTTCAAGAACTAACTTGCTTTCATGTTCCCAAGATGATATCTTGTATGCGCCGTTGTAAGCCATTTTATCAGCATCTGTACCGTAAGCTTCACCAAATTCATTATATGCTTTTTCATTTAACGGAGCGAATACACCGAATGCTAAAGTATCAAGAAAATAAGATGCAGGATTTTCAAGAGTAACTTCTAACTGATAATCAGAAAGAGCCTTAAATCCAAGTTCTTCTGCACCAACAGTTCCTTCATTGTATGCTTGGCCATTTTTGAAGATATAACCAAAATATGCATAGTCTGCTGCGAAGGAAGGTGTTAAAAGGGATTTCCAAGCAAATACAAAGTCGTTTGCTGTTACAGGTTCTCCGTTAGACCATTTCATATCCTGACGAAGATTGAAAGTGTAAACTAAACCATCTGGGCTTACAGTCCAGTCAGTTGCAACACCAGGAGCAACCTTATCATTTTCATCTAAGGATACTAAGTTTTCAATAACGTGACGGATTACAGTAAAAGATATAGTATCTGTTGTAGTTACTGTAAATAATTGAGGTGGTTCGGAACCTATATTAATAGTGATTTCCCCTTCACCTGGTGTACCTGGGTATGGATTTGCTGCAGGATCTGCTGCAGCTGTAGTTGCTTCTGTTCCAGCAGCTGTAGTGCCTTCAGTTGGTGTGCTTGTATCTTCTTTTTTGCCACATCCAGCGATCATAGTTGCTGTCATAGCTAAAACAAGCGTAGTTGCTAGTAGTTTTTTCAATTTCATAATTTCTCCTCCTTATATTTGTATATACAAAAAGGAAGTATCCGAGTTATACTTCCTTAGTATATATGCTAAAAACATAATATACCATATTTTACGTTTCGTCAAGACAGGACCTTAGTCAAATTGCAAAAAATCTCTGGAGGCTTTTTATGGCTTGTGCTATTTTTTCTGAAATATTAACAATTATAACGATTTTTGTTCAAGCTCTTTAATGAATATTACACAAAACAAATGTTTGTCAATCAGCATTTTGTATAATCTTGGCACAAAATTTTGTGTAGGTTTACTACGAAAATTATCTAAACTATTATGTATCTTTTCCAAATACTACAAGAGGAATCTGATTTTCTAGGTTATGCTGATTTTTACATCTGCACCTATCTTCAAATTCCTCTCTACTGTTACGTTCCTATTTTTCAATAATAAAAGTTTTGAAACATTACTCTCTAAGCAATGCCATGGGGTTTACGGTCTCTTCCTCCTTTAGTACCTGAAAGTAGAGATTACTTCCCTCTAAGGAATAATATTTGGTCGGCTCTGCAATCGTTCCAATTACTTCGCCCTCTGCTACGGAGTCTCCAACATTAACCTTTACATCTTTTAGCTGCCCGTAGACTAAGCTATACCCATTTCCAATTGATGCTGTTACCGTAGCTCCTGTCTCTGCATTTTCTTCTACGGATGTAATAATGCCATTTGCTGCACTTAAAACCTCAGTTCCCACTTTTGCATCGATAATAATTGCAGGATTACATTTAAATTGTTCCAAGGTTTCAAAGTAAATCACTCTGTCCATACTGTAATTCATAAGAACATTACCTGTAACCGGCCAGAGTAAACCATCCTCCACATTAAAATGAAGAGTTTCAGGTTTCATTACAGACTGAGCTCCTTCTGTTTCATTCGTTTCATTGGTATCATTTGAGGCTACTGCTTCTCCACCTGTCTGTTCAGATTCAGTTTCCGCAGCTACTGCTTCTCCAGTGGTACTGGTACCATTTGTTGCTGGACCATTGGGATCTTCATAAATATCAAATTCTAAAAGGCTTCCATCTGTAACAGGTACATCTGTGTCGCCTTGTGCCACATCCGTCTGTCCGCTGCCTCCATTATTTGCAGTAGCATCCGGATTTGTGTTATTTGTGTCTGATTGATTACCAATCTCTTGGTTACTATTTTCTTCACCATCAGCCACATCTGAAACAATCGGTTCATTTAGATCTACCAGATTGTTAATTTTATCCTTTTCAGATGATTGATTCAATCCCACCATTGCAATCACAACGATTGCTAATGCCCCAACACATAATAACGCATAAAAACTCTTGCTTTTAAAAAATTCAGCTAAGTTGTGCTTTTTCATTATTATCACCTCTAGGTATATTTTCACCAGAAATGACAGTTTTATTCATTGCAAAAACACAGAAATAAGAAACATTGAAAACATTTATAATTTTTTATTAAATTTAAAAATAAAGGAGAGACCAAGAGATATTTACTCTCTATCTAACTGAACCTTTTCCAGATGCCAGATCTCTTTCACATATTCCTCAATGGTCCGGTCGGAAGAGAACTTCCCTGCCTTTGCAGTATTCAAAAGTGCCGACTTCGCCCACCCGTTCTTATTCCGATACGCTGCCTCTACTTGTTTTTGTGCTGCTTCATAGGAGCGGAAATCCTTTAATATAAAGTATTGGTCTGCTCTGGATCCACCAATTGGGTCTAACAGCGATTGATAGAGCTCGCGAAATAGTTCATGATTTTCAGGAGAATAGAACCCATTCATCAGTTGGTCTATGATTAGCCTGATATCCGAATCATTATTATATATTTCTCTGGGATTATAATTTCCTTGCTGTTCATATCGAATCACTTCATCTGAACTTAAACCAAAAATATAAGCATTTTCCATACCGACTTCTTCAACAATTTCCACATTGGCACCATCCATGGTACCAATAGTCACCGCTCCGTTTAACATAAATTTCATATTTCCAGTTCCAGAAGCTTCTTTACTTGCCGTTGATATTTGTTCCGAAACATCCGCTGCTGCAATAATTAATTCTGCATTGGAAACACGATAATTCTCTATAAATACTACTTTTATCTTACCACCGATGGAAGGGTCATGATTCACTACTTCTCCAACGCTATGAATCAGCTTAATAATTGCTTTCGCTCTTGTATACCCTGCGGAAGCCTTAGCACCAAAAATGAACGTTCTTGGATACATATCCATATTGGGATTCTTTTTCAGTTGATTATATAAATGCATAACATGAAGAATATTAAGAAGCTGCCTTTTATATTCATGAAGCCTTTTCACCTGCACATCAAAAATGGAATCTGTATTCACATCAATTCCGTTATGCTCTTTAATATAAGCCGCAAGCTTTCTCTTATTCTGATATTTAATCTCCATGAACTCTTTCAGACTTTGTTCATCCTCCGCGTATCGACTCAAATTATTAATTTGTGAAAGATCAGTTATCCACTCACCACCAATTTTATTTGTAATCCAACTGGCTAGCAACGGATTCCCATGAAGTAAAAATCGTCTTTGGGTAATTCCATTGGTTTTATTATTGAACTTATCCGGAAACATCTGATAGAAATCTTTCAATTCCTGGTTTTTAAGAATCTCCGTGTGCAATCTGGCAACGCCGTTAACAGAAAACCCTGCTGTGATTGCAAGATTGGCCATTCTTACCTTTCCATTAAAAAGTATAGCCATTTGTTCGACTTTACTATTATCCCCGGGAAATTTATTCCTAATATCAATTACAAACCTACGGTTAATTTCTTCCACAATCTGATATACTCTGGGTAGTAGTCTGGAAAATAAATCCATCGGCCATTTTTCCAGTGCCTCCGCCATAATTGTGTGATTTGTATAGGCACAAGTTTTGTTGGTTACTTCCCACGCTTCCTCCCAGGTCAGATAGTATTCATCAAGTAATATTCGCATTAATTCAGCCACAGCAACGGTCGGGTGAGTATCATTTAGCTGAAAGCAAACTTTCTCGTAAAGTTTCCTTATATCATCATGGCTCTCCATGTATTTTTCAACAGCTCTTTGTACACTAGCCGATACAAAAAAGTATTGCTGCTTTAATCTCAGTTCTTTCCCCGCATAATGATTATCGTTAGGATAAAGCACTCTGCATATATTCTTTGCTAAGTTTTCTTGCTCCACCGCCCTTTGATACTCACCTTTATCAAAGGAGTCAAGTACAAACGTATTAATAGCTTCTGCGTCCCATATTCTTAAGGTATTTACAATACGGTTTGCGTAGCCTACAATCGGCAAATCATAGGGTACTGCAAGAACTGAATTATAACTTTCCTGAATAAACCGCTCTCTACCCTGCTCATCGCGTATCATTCTCACATATCCGCCAAACTTTACTTCCTTGGCATATTCTGCCCGTTTAATTTCAAAAGGATATCCATCTCTTAACCAATCATCCGGCTTTTCAACCTGAAATCCATTCTCAATCTCTTGCCTAAACATGCCGTAATGATAACGAATTCCGCAACCATAGGCTGCATAACCTAAGGTAGACAGGGAATCTAAGAAACAGGCTGCCAGTCTGCCAAGTCCTCCATTACCAAGTGCCGGATCCGGTTCCTGGTCCTCGATGGCATCAAGATTAAGACCCAGTTCATCAATAGCTTCCCTTATCTCTTTATTCTCTTTTAAATTAATAATAATATTACCTAATGCCCGCCCCATGAGGAATTCCATGGATAAGTAATATACTGTCTTAACATCTTTTGCTTCATACTCTTTATGGGTATCCATCCAGTTGTCGATGATTGTATTCTTAATTGAAAATGCAATTACCTGAAATATCTGCTGTTCCGTTGCTTCCTCCAGGGTTTTGCGATAAAGCAGTTTCATATATTCATGAACATTTTCTTTCAATAATTCTTTGTCAAATTTAACCATAAAACCTCCTGTACACTGCTAATTCCATTAATTTCCTAGCCTGGTAATACTATTATACACCACAAAATAAATAATGCACAAGTAAATGATTTGATTATAAATTAACATTTCTAATCAACCTAAAAATTTTGTTCATTAAATTTAAAAAATGAATATATATGCAAATATTGAAGCAATTGCTTCCTATTATAATGTGATAAAAAAACCATAAAACACTTGAATAAATTCTTACTTCAAGTATTTTATGGTTTGTGTGATACTTCTAGAATAAAATTATTTCACTTTTTCTACGCCCAAGGTGACATTTTCACCGTTTAGGATCCACTCCTTGGTACTTCCCTGTGCCACATCTAAGATTAATTCATCAGCTAATACTTCCGATTTAATTTCATCTGCATTTCTTTCCATAATGGCTTTAATTGTATCGTTGCCTGTCTGAGATAAAATGATGTGATCCATAACTTCAAATCCAGCATCTTTTCTCATGGTTTGTATCTTACTGATGATTTCTCTTACGAAACCTTCTTCAATTAATTCCGGCGAAAGGTTAGTATCAAGAACTACAGTAACACCTGCGTCTGAATTAGATACATAGCCTTCCGTCTGGGCTGCTTCAATTAGCAAATCATCTTTTTCAAGTACAGCTTCCACTGCGTCTAACATAATCTTAAGCCCACCGGTTGCCTGAATCTCATCCATAGCCGTATTACCGTCTAATTCAGATAATATCTGACGAATCTGTCCAAGCTGCTTACCAAATTTAGGTCCTAAGGTCTTTAGCTGCGGTTTAAAGCTGTAAGAAGTAAAGTTTCTAACATCATCTGTGAACACTACTTGTTTCACATTTAATTCTTCTTCTATAATTTCTTTATAAAAATCAGGCAAGCCAGTTACTTTATTCCCTGCTGCATCTGTATAGGCATAGTCCGCTTTCACATACATTGTGCCAATAGGCTGTCTGTTCTTAATATTAGCTGTATTTCTGCAGGCACGGCCAAGTACTACAATACCTAGTACGGCTTCCATATTCTCTTCCAGCTCTTTGTCAATATAGGACTCTTGATAAGACGGATATAAACACAAATGAATACTTTCCGGAGCCGTTTTATCCAGATTAACCACCAGATTACGGTACATGTCTTCTGTCATAAATGGAATATAGGGAGCGGCAACTTTAGCTAAAGTAACAAGTGCAGTGTATAAAGTCATATACGCATTTATCTTATCCTGTTCCATTCCCTTAGCCCAGAAACGTTCTCTGCTTCGTCTTACATACCAGTTACTCATCTCGTCTACAAAACTGTCTAGAACCCTTGCGCCTTCTGTAATTCGGTAATTCTCAAGATGATTATCCACCGTTTTTACAACTGTGTTCAGTTTCGATAACAGCCATTTATCCATTACCGGAAGTTTATCATATTCCAATTTATATTTTGTTGCATCAAACTCATCAATATTAGCATAAAGCACATAAAATGCATAGGTATTCCAGAAGGTACCCATGAATTTTCTTTGTCCTTCGGTAACTGCTCCGCCATAGAAGCGGTTTGGCAGCCATAATGCACTATTAATGGAGAAATACCAACGGATGGCATCGGCTCCATGTTCTGTTAATGCATCAAATGGATCTACTGCATTACCTTTGGATTTCGACATTTTCTGCCCGTTCTCATCCTGAACATGGCCAAGAACTATTACATTCTTAAAAGAAGCATCGCCAAAGATAAGAGTGGAAATTGCAACAAGAGAGTAGAACCATCCTCTGGTCTGATCCACTGCCTCACTAATAAAGTCCGCAGGATAATTCATCTCAAACATTTCCTTATTCTCAAATGGATAGTGCCATTGTGCAAATGGCATGGAGCCAGAATCAAACCAACAGTCAATCACGGGTTTTACACGAGTCATCTCTTTACCACATTCCGGACATTTGATGGTAACACCATCAATAAACGGTCTGTGTAATTCAATATTATCCGGGCAGTTATCCGACATGGATTTTAATTCTTCTATACTTCCAATTGCATGTCTGTGTCCGTCTTCACATTCCCAGATATTAAGAGGAGTACCCCAGTAACGGTCACGGCTGATACCCCAGTCCTGCACGTTTTTAAGCCAGTCACCAAAACGACCCTGTCCAATGCTTTCTGGCATCCAGTTAATCGTATTGTTATTGGCAATCAGTTGGTCTTTTACTGCAGTCATCTTAATGAACCAAGATTCTCTTGCATAGTAAATTAGCGGAGTATCACATCTCCAGCAGAAAGGATAGCTATGCTCAAACTTTAATACTTTAAAAAGTAACCCTTTCTCTTCCAGCATTTTTATGATGCCTTTATCTGCATCTTTACAAAACATACCTGCAAAATCAGTAACTTCAGGTTTAAATTCACCTTTTCCATCGACTAATTGAACAAATGGAAGGTCATAGTTTCGTCCTACATTGGCATCGTCTTCACCAAAAGCAGGCGCAATATGAACAACACCGGTACCATCTGTTAATGTTACATAGTTATCACAAGTAACATAGAATGCTTTCTTATCTGTTTTTGCATAGGTAAATAGTGGTTCATATTCTGTATACTCTAAATCAGTTCCTACAAATCTTTCTTCTATCTTATAATCGCCTTCAATTACAGATAATAATTCTTCTGCAAGAATATATTTTTCTGTTTTTACAGCTTCTTTATCTTCCCCATTTTCCCCGATAATTTCGCCGCCGGCATTTAACGAAACAGCTACTTTTACGTAACTTTCATTTGGATTAACACAGAGTGCAACATTGGATGGAAGTGTCCAGGGAGTTGTTGTCCAAGCTAAGATAAATTCATTCTCTTTCTCTTTCAGTTTAAACTTAGCGATTACAGATTTCTCTTTCACGTCCTTATAGCCTTGTGCTACTTCATGGCTGGATAGTGGTGTTCCACATCTTGGACAGTAAGGAACTACCTTAAAGCCTTTGTATAACAGGCCTTTATCCCAGATCTGCTTTAGCGCCCACCATTCAGACTCTATAAAGTTATTGTCATAAGTAACATAAGGGTCTTCCATGTCCGCCCAATAGCCAACGGTACCAGAGAAATCTTCCCACATGCCTTTATATTTCCAGACGCTTTCTTTACATTCATGAATAAATGGTTCCAGACCATATTGTTCAATCTGTTCTTTCCCATCTAATCCCAATTTTTTCTCAACTTCAAGTTCTACCGGAAGACCATGGGTATCCCATCCGGCCTTACGAAGTACATTGTAGCCCTTCATAGTTCTATATCTTGGTATAATATCTTTTACAACTCTTGTTAATACGTGACCGATATGAGGCTTTCCATTAGCCGTTGGCGGTCCGTCATAGAAAGTATAATGCTTTCCATTTTTTCTTTCTTCAATGGTTTTTTCAAATATTTTATTATTTTTCCAAAACGTAAGTACATCCTTTTCACGTTCCACAAAGTTTAAATTTGTCGATACTTTATTATACATTTTATCCTCCTTTAATCTCATATAAGAAAGAGTCTGGCTTGCCAGACTCTAGCGCTGACGCGAATCACTTCAGTGACATATTCCCTAGCGCGTCATGTGCTTCCTCGCGGAGCGTTTTTTACTTTATAGGACGCACTTTCCTATAAAGTAAAAAAGTGTCTTCGACACATCAGCTCCCCTAGCCCCTCATTCATGAGGGGAATTAGGGGGTTCCTTTTTGCCTTTCTTTGTCTCA
>JAQZAX010000088.1 GCA_029239455.1 Anaerocolumna sp. | reverse complement strand
CAATACCTGGGATAAATACGATATTCAGATGTATCCCCTGGAAAGTTCAGCAAATGACAGAAATAAAATGTGGGATGATATTAAAGAAATGGCTGAGGGGACAAAATCCATTGACCATCTTCGCAAGGTACATACCGAGCGTTCTGAACTTATTATGGCAGGAATAGTATCAAATCAGGGAGAATATGAACCGGCAATTAACATTCCAAATCACGGATATATTGAAAATTTACCTTATGATGCTATCGTTGAAGTTCCAGGAATAATTACTTCCTCTGGGGCAAAAGGGGTTATCATTGGTAAATTACCGGAAACAGTAGCTGAACTGTGCAGACGTCAGATAACCTTAGCTGAACTGGTAGTAGAAGCGGCTGTGAAGGGAGATAGAGATATTGCACTGCAGGCACTAGCCCTGGACCCTATGGTAGATGATCCTAAAATTGCCAAAGATTTATTACGTGATTATCTGGAAGCGGAAGAAGAATATTTACCACAATTTTTTGGAAAGACTTTAATCTAGAGTATAATATATCGAATTTAAAAGACAACTGCCGGAAGGACCGGCAGTTGTCTTTTGCATCTTACAGGATACCACGTCCTATAAAATAAAAGTGGTGGCTTCTTGCATTTAATTCCTTTTTTGTATATACTTTTTTATGATATTAAAAATAAGTGCCGCCCTATTTAAATCTTTCGCCACGAAGACAATAAATAATGAATGGAGATTATACTAGTATGATATGGAAGAAAAACGTAATAATATTTTTGTTTAGCCAGACATTATCGCTTTTTGGTTCTGCACTTGTTCAATATGCAATCACCTGGTATATTACACTGGAAACCCAGTCAGGAACTATGATGACAATCTCTATTATCGCAGGATTTTTGCCAAGTTTTATACTCTCGCCTTTTGCTGGCGTATGGGCAGACAGGTTTTGCAGGAGGAATGTCATAGCTTTCGCTGATTCCTTAATTGCCATCTCAACATTGCTCTTAGCAATCTTATTTTTCATGGGATACCGTTCTATATGGTTATTATTTATAGTATCGGCAGTCCGTTCTGTGGGAACTGGAATTCAATCTCCTGCCGTAAGTGCATTTATTCCACAGATCGTTCCGGAAGAAAACTTAACGAAAGTAAACGGAATTAATGGCAGCATCCAGTCATTTGTCATGCTTTTAGCACCCATGGTAAGCGGAGGGTTACTATCAGTAGCGCCCATTGAATCTATTTTCTTTATCGATGTTGTAACGGCAGCATTAGCAGTTGGTATTGTAGTTTTCTTTCTACATGTAGCACCTCATGAGAAGGCAATATTAAAACAGGATATTAGTTATTTGGAAGATTTAAAATCCGGGTTACAGTATATTAGCAGGCAAGGTTATTTAAGAAAAATGTTTGTATTCTGCGCTGTATTTTTCTTTTTTTCTGGTCCGGTTGCGTTTCTTACTCCACTGCAGGTTACCCGTAGTTTTGGAGATGATGTGTGGAGACTGACCGTAATTGAAGTAACATTCTCTTGCGGCATGATGTTTGGTGGATTACTACTGGCTTACTGGGGAGGATTTAAGAATAGAATATATACCATGACACTATCTAGCATTGTAATAGGAATTAGCACCGCTTCCTTTGGTATCATCCCTGACTTTTGGCTCTATGCAGCCATAATGGGAGTTCTGGGACTGATTATGCCATTATTTAATACGCCTGCCATAGTATTATTGCAGGAAAAAGTAGCAGAAGATTATATGGGCAGAGTATTTGGGGTATTGAATATGATTATAAGTGTTACAATGCCTGTAGGTATGCTATTGTTTGGACCTATTTCTGATGTTGTCCCCATAGAGCAGATACTCATTGTTACAGGAATCTTAATGTGTGTGGTAGGCATTCTTCTGGTGGTAAGTAAAGACTTAGTAGAAGCTGGGAAGCAAAAATTAATTGAAGAAAGGATAGAATAATATATGATGATTAATGTAAATAAAGTAATGCAGGCTATGTTTCTTTATTACTCGGGGGATCCAAGAAGGATACAGCATTTTATTAAGGTGCATTCCTATGCCAAAATAATTGGAGAAATGGAGCAACTGGATAATAATACCCAGGAAATGTTAGAAGTAACTGCAGTTATTCACGATATTGGTATTAAAGTCAGTGAAGAGAAATATAACAGCAGTGCCGGAAACTATCAGCAGATAGAAGGACCAGCTGTCGCTAAGAAGATGCTAACTGAACTTGGATACAGCAAAGAGTTTATAGATCGTTCCTGTTATTTAATTGCACATCATCATACATATAAAGATATTGACGGGATAGACTATCAGATATTGGTTGAAGCAGATTTCCTCGTAAACATTTACGAAGAGGAAATAGCACAGGATAAAATTGCTGCTATCAGAGATAAAATATTTCGTACCCAGTCGGGAATTTTATTACTGAATAATATATATAAGAATATATAAAAAGGGGAAAAAAATATACCAATCGTTTCGCATTTTATGGATGGGGCAGGAACAGGTGATTGGTTTTCAGGGTATCGATGATGTAAAGGTAACCTTAAATTAGCGAAGGACCAGCAATTTACGGGATTAAAAGTTAACATGAACAGCCTAAGGTTAAACATGAACAGTCTAAGGTTAACATAAAAGCAACAGAGAAATATGCTTATGCATGTCCTCTGTTGCTTTTGTTGAACTAACTCATTACAACATTCTATGCTAAATATTCTTTGCCAAGTAAATCTGCAGAGAGAAGAGCATCGTATAGCTGTTCAGAAGTTACATCTCCACACATATTATGAATGGTTTCACCTGGTACGCATGCATTTTTAGCTGCAATATGAACTCTTTCTACATCGTTTACACCAATCTCCGCCAGAGTTACAGGTAGTCCTACTAAAATGCAGAATTTTATAACTTCTTCAATTTCCGCCATTGGTGCATTCTCAAGAACAAGCTGGGTAATGGTACCAAAAGCAACGATAGAACCATGCATAGTGGATTCGCATTCTTCTAAGGCTGTAAAACCGTTGTAAACGGAATGTGCAACGCAAAGACCACCGTTATCTGCACCTACACCGCTAAGGTAGGTGGCTGCCTCAATAATATTTTCTACTGCTGGCGTTAGAAGTCCATTTTCTGCAGCTATTTTCGCTTTATAACCGTCCTCTAGAAGGGTATCGTAACAGAGCTTACAGAGTGCCATTGCAGATCTTGTTATTCCACCATTTTCTAAACTTGGAGAATGGGTTTTATCACAAGCACGTGCTTCAAAGTATGTTCCCAATGCATCTCCCATTCCTGCTACTAAGAATTTAACAGGTGCCTTTACAATAATAGAGGAATCTACAATTACCACATCCGGATTTTTGGGATAAAAAATATAGTTGGAGAAAGAACCATCATCATTATAGATGACAGATAAGCCTGTACATGGTGCATCCGTAGCGCAAACGGTTGGAATAATAACAACTGGTAGTTTTTCATAAAAAGCAGTGGCTTTTGCAGTATCAATTGCACTACCACCTCCGATTGCACCAATTACATCAATACCGTTTTCCTGTGCAATTTTACGCATTCTTTCAATCTCACCAGTGGAACTAATGCCTCCAAAAATTTCAAACATAACCTTTGTACCGGTATTTTCAAAACTTTTCTCAATTTTGTCTTTTGAGGATTTATAGCCACTGTTACTGCAAATAAATAAGAAACTGGAACCAAGATCCTTAACATTATCATATATTTCATATAATGCATCTTTTCCTTGTACATACCTATTAGGTGCTCTCATTAATTTTAACATAACATACCATCTCCTATAATTTCTATGTATTTTTAATATATTAGTATTATACTATTTTGATAAATATTTAACAATCACAAAAATGTACAAGTTTTCTGCCTAAAATATAATTTATTTGTCTGATATTACTTTTATATATTATTCGTTAAAATCACGATAAAATTACAATACAATAAAATCTTCAGGCAGTTGCATCTCTGGCAGTATAAGGATATAATGATACATTATAGAAATTAACTTAATTAAGCCATAGAATGAGGGAGTGTCTAATATGAAGCTGAGTTATTATATGCCAACTAAAGTAATTATGGGTAGTGAATGTATTGTAAATAATAAAGATGTATTTCAAGAACTAGGTTCCAAGGCAATGATTGTAACTGGTGCAAAATCCGCAAAAGTCAATGGATCTGAACAGGATGTTGTAACTGCTTTAAAAGCGGTGGGAATAGAGTATATTCTATATGATAAAGTAATGAGTAACCCTACTATAGAGTGTGCTTATGAAGGAGCACGATTAGCAAAAGAAAACGGAGTGAATTTCATTATATCCATTGGCGGAGGTTCTCCTATGGATGCCGGTAAGGTGATTGCACTTTTAGCCTGCCAGGATATTAAGGAAGAGAACTTATTTTCAGGTAAATACGAGAACAAGATACTACCAATGGTACACATCCCTACAACCGCAGGAACTGGTTCAGAAGTTACGCCTTTTGCTGTCTTAACAAACAATAAGGCTCAAACGAAGATGAGTATCGGTACCCCTCTTATTTTTCCTACAATTGCATTTCTTGATGCAAAATATACAAAAGAACTATCAAAAACCATTACCATAAATACTGCCATAGATGCTCTATCCCATGCTATTGAAGGTATGATATCCAATAAATCTTCGGAATTAACCAATGGGCTGGCTGAGCAAAGTATTAAAACCATAACCGAATGCATACCATCATTAAACATAGGAAATTTATCTATGGAAGAACGGGAGAAATTATTATATGCTTCCATGGTGGCAGGTGTGGTTATTGCCCATACCAAAACGACGGCAGTTCACGCTATGGGATATTCTCTGACTTATTATCATGATATTGATCACGGAAGAGCCAATGGACTTTTACTGGGAGAATTCATGACATTTACTGCAAAAAGTGAGCCAGAGTTAATAAGGCGTATCCTAAATGCAATGAATTTAAATACCATAGAGGATTTTAACCAAATTCTAGATCAGTTATTAGGAGAAAAGGAAACTCTGACAGATGAGGAAATAGAGTCATATTCAGAAAAATGTAAAGACACTGGTAATATGTTAAATTGTCCGGTAAGGCCAAGCGCAAAGGATATTAAGCATATTTATAAAGCTTCCATGGGAAAATAAGAATAATGTGAAGTTACCTTACAAAACATACAGTAGAAGAGTAAATTCTAGGGAGAATAGAGTGAAAGAAAAAATAAAAAAAGAAAGGTTGCCACAGTGTGATTCTTTCACTCCTTTTTATTTGTGGCAGTATCGCAGGCCTATCTGCGATATGAGGTGGGCGAAAAATGAACAAAAAAAGATTAGTAGATGAATTTTGTAAATTAGTATCCATCGATGCACCCTCCTTTCATGAAGGGAAAATGGCGGAGATATTAAAAACATATCTAATTGATTTAGGTTTTGAAGTATATGAAGATAATGCGAATGAACACTATAACAGTGAATGCGGTAATATTTATGGATATTTGAAAGGAACAATGGAAGGAGAGCCACTGCTTTTTTCCGCCCATATGGATACAGTTGGACCAGCCATTGGTAAAAAGGCAATTGTAAAAGAAGACGGTAGAATTGAAAGTGATGGTACTACGGTGCTTGGTGCAGATGATTTAAGCGGTGTTGTAGCTATCTTAGAAGCCTTACGAACCATCCGTGAGAATGGAACAGAACATAGAAGCATAGAAGTATTTTTCACCATAGCAGAAGAACTTTATCTAAAAGGAAGTTTTGTTGCGGATTATTCCAGGTTTCATGCAAAAGAAGCCTATGTGCTTGATCTTACCGGTCCGGTAGGTACAGCAGCCTACATTGCGCCTACAGTTATGCGGGTTGAGGCTAAGATACATGGAAAAGCAGCCCATGCCGGTTTTGAGCCGGAGAAGGGTATCAATTCCATAGTGATTGCTGCAAACGCCATCAGCAAATTAGAATTAGGATGGATAGACGAAGAAACAACTGCCAATATGGGAATCATAGAAGGAGGACTGGCTACCAATATTGTTCCGGAATGGTGTACAGCTGTGGGTGAGACCAGAAGCTCCAATCATCAGAAAGCGCTGGCTCAAGTAGATAAAATGAAACAAATTTTTATGGATGCAGCGAAAACCTATGGGGGCACTTGTGAAATATCCGTTGTAGACGGTGGACAGGCTTATGAAGTAGATAAAAATCACAATGTAATTAAACGATTTAAACAAGTATGCGATGAACTTAAGATAGACGTGAATCTGATTAAAACATTCGGAGGCAGTGATAACAACAACTTCTATAGCCATGGCATCACAGGAATCGTAATTGCCTGTGGAATGAATAAAGTACACTCCACAGGCGAATATACCACAGTAGATGAATTGGTTCGTATTACGGATATTGTTGAAAAGCTGATGACCAGCAGGAGGTAACTAGTTATGCTAGTGCAAATAGAGTACTATGATAATGATGTTTTAACGAACCTAATATCCATATTATCTACGAAGCCAGATAAGGTAATCTTTATCTATGATAAAGATGTATTTAATAAAAATTCTGTAGAAAATATCTACCGGGCCAGTAAAGTGCATCTTAATAATCTGCAGTATGAAATACATACTGTGGACTCGGATAATTTAGAAGCGATCTGTACTGTAACACAACAGGTGGTCCCTATACATGATGAATGCATTATCGACCTGACCGGCGGTGGAGATCTAATGACCATTGCAGGGTATCAGATTGGACAACGATTGGGCCTACAAATGATATACGCAGATATTCGGAAAAATAAAATCTTAGAGGTAGAAACCGGAAAAATATTATGTAATGCAGTTAAATTATCCATAGAGGATTATCTTACGGCAAAAGGAGCAGCTCTCTTAGGTAATTCCCATTTGGTACCAAAGAAGGAAGAGTATAAGAATATCCTTCTTATGGCGAATTACATTTTTCATAATCTTAGTAAATGGCAGCGAACCTGTAAATATAATCAGATTACCCTAAGTGGAAGAACCAGCCTTAGATTCTATAACAAAAAGCAGATAAGATACAATGGACAAATAGTTTCACCAAGTCCTGATTTCTTAAGATATGCAGAAAAACTAGGTTTCATAACAGAACTGAAAATGGGTAAAGTCATTGAATATACATTCACTTCTGAACTGGCAAAGCAATATCTGACCACTTATGGCATTTGGTTAGAGCTCTATGTCTATTTACAGGCACAGAAAATAAAAGGAATATCCGATGTCAGGCTTGGCGCTATGATTGATTGGAATGCCCTGGATGGCATCCGCAATGTAGGCAATGAAATAGACGTAGTAATCAGCAAAGATTCCAGACCAATCTTTATTTCCTGCAAGCTCACCAATGCTAATGCGGCCGCAGTAAATGAAATCATAGTAAATATGAGAAGAGTTGGTGGCCCCAGAGGAAAAGGTATCTTAGTTACTTATAGTGATATTAAGAAAGATAATTCAGGAGTGTACCAAAGAGCTGCATCAACTGGTATTCGCGTCTTAGATAAGAGCGATCTGCTAAGTGGGGAATTTGGGGACAGGCTAAAGCGTACAGTTGATGAAGTTCTGGCGAAGGATATTGGAATGTAGTTGTATACGAAAGATTCAATAAAAAAATAGAAAATAGTACCGAAAAATACAAAAGGGGCTGCCTTAAATATGTATAATTTAGGGCAGCCTTTATACTTTAATAAATCAAATTATTACAAATTATTAAAAATACAAAAATAAACTAGTATTTGGAATAAAAAAAAGATATAATTAGCAAGTGTGAATATCTTGGAGGATAACATTATGAGTAAACATTTAGGAACATTTGGACTTTTAATTGTAGCAATCATCTGGGGTATGGGGTTTGTTGCAAACGAAGTTGCACTGGATACCATGACTCCAATGCAAATATTAGGTGGAAGATTTCTGATAGCAGCAATTTTAATGTGTAGCATTGCTCTCATTAAGAAAGTAAAAACAGAAAAAAATGAACTTTTTGCAGGAATTGTGCTGGGTATCTTTTTATTTGCAGGCTTTGCAACGCAGACCATTGGACTTAAATATACAACGCCTTCCAAGAATGCATTTTTGACAGCAGCTAATGTTGTAATTGTACCATTTATAGCATTTATGATATACAAAAAGAAAGTTGATAAATTTAGTATAACGGGGGCGTTGCTTGCTATTTTCGGTATTGGAATTTTATCTTTGAATGGAAATCTGACCCTTGGACTAGGAGATGGACTAACATTAATTTGTGCTGTAAGTTTTGCTTTTCAAATCTTCTTTACCGGAGAATATGTGAAGAAATATAATGTATTAGCTCTAAATGCAATTCAAATGACAGTTGCTTTTGTCCTAAGTCTGGCTACGATTCTAGTTACTGGAGAAACTAACTTGACCTTTACCCAGGACGGATTAACCAGTACACTTTATCTGGGAGTTCTATCTACAACGGTAGCATTCTTTTTGCAGACTTTATTTCAAAAATATACGGATCAGACAACGGCAGCGGTGGTATTATCTATGGAGTCGGTATTTGGAACTTTATTTTCGGTACTCATTGTGGGCGAAAATATAACACCTAGAATGGTAATTGGAAGTACTTTAATTTTGGCTGCTGTAATTACTGCTGAAACAAAATTAAGTTGGTTGTTTGATTATAGAAAAATAAAAAACCCAAAAATAGAAGCTGAAATGGAGTAGATGTTGAGGGATTATAAATAAAAATATCAAAAGAGAAAGGTGATTCCAATGGATAAAGTTATAGTTGTAGCTGTTAAATCAATAATAGTTTATAAGAGAAAAGTGTTGATTGCAAGGCGAAAGGCAGGGGATAAGTACGGCGCCGGACTGTGGGAAGTTATAGGTGGTAAGTTAGAATTCGGTGAAGAACCGGTTGATGCCCTAAAGAGGGAGATACAAGAGGAGACAGGATTAAAGGTTGATATTAAGGAGCTTTTATTTGTATCCACATTTTTAGCAGATGATAGTCGACAAATTGTAACGCTTAATTACGTAAGCCACAGTATCACAGATCGTGTGGAATTGTCTGACGAACATACGGAGTACATGTGGGCCGGTCAAAACAAAATGAGAAGGCTGCTACATAAAAAATATATGAGTGATCTTGAAAAAAATCATATCTTTGAAAAGTTGTATATTATTGAAGATTAAACAGAATGAGAATATGGCAAAGGGGTTTTGCATAAAAAGACCAGGAGATTGCTGCAACTAGCAGACGAAAGGACTTTTGCAAAGCCCTTTTCCTGTCCCTATGAGACCCTTAGGGCGTATAAGTTGTATTTTTTATGGAATAATAATCAATAGATGCAATAAATAACAGAGCAGAAAGGATGTATCACATTGAGGATACCAAATCATATAGGGGTTATACCGGATGGCAATAGGAGATGGGCAAAGAGTCAAGGTTTTAATAAAGAAGATGGATACGAATTTGGTTTAAAACCAGGTCTTTTACTACTGCGGCAGGCAAAAGAGTATGGGGTAAAGGAAATCACCTATTACGGGTTTACCGTTGATAATTGTAAGAGGCCGGCAGTGCAACAGGACGCCTTTAAAAAAGCTTGTGTAGATGCTGTTAATCTAATTGCTTCGGAAGGAACTTCATTATTAATTGTGGGCAATACAGAATCTTTAAGTTTTCCAAAAGAACTGCTGCCATACACAGAAAGAACTGAGATTAATGGAGGAGGAATCAAAGTCAATTTTCTTGTAAATTACGGATGGGAGTGGGATCTTTCGGACGCATTTTCACAGCCCCATTCAGGCAAAGAGGATATAATATCCCTACTACATTCAAAAGATATCTCAAGAATTGACCTTATCATCCGATGGGGAAATATGCGAAGATTGTCTGGATTTTTACCGCTTCAATCTGTATACGCTGATTTTTATGTGGTGGAAGAGATGTGGCCTGACTACACCAACAATCACTTAAAGCAGGCGCTAGACTGGTATGAAGTGCAGGATATAACATTGGGTGGCTAAAGGATTACATTTTACAACTAAAATATTAGTTGATGAAAACGAAAAAGATGTTAAAATAGAGATATAAATGTCAAAGGGAGGACACAATGAATATTCTGAATACATTTTCCCTGGAAGGGAAAGTTGCCTTAGTTACAGGAGCTTCTCATGGTATCGGCTTTGCCATAGCCTGTGGGCTTGCCAAGGCTGGGGCAACCGTATGTTTTAATGTGAGAAGACAGGAAGCACTTGAGAAAGGGATAGCAGACTATAAAGAAGCAGGTGTGAACGCCTATGGTTATCTCTGTGATGTAACAAAAGAAGAACAGGTAACAGCCATGGTTTCTCAAATAGAAAATGAAGTAGGCATCATTGATATATTAGTAAACAATGCAGGTATTATAAAACGAATCCCTATGCTAGATATGTCAGCAGAGGATTTTCGAGAAGTTGTTGATATTGATTTAACTGCATCTTTTATTGTTGCAAAAGCAGTAATTCCTGCAATGCTTAAGAAAGGCCATGGTAAGATTATCAACGTATGTTCCATGATGAGTGAATTAGGAAGAGAAACGGTTTCTGCCTATGCAGCAGCTAAAGGCGGACTTAAAATGTTAACTAAGAATATTGCATCTGAGTATGGACAATATAATATTCAGTGTAATGGCATTGGTCCGGGTTATATTGAAACACCACAGACTGCGCCTTTAAGGGAGGAAGGACATCCGTTTAATAAATTCATTTTATCAAAAACTCCGGCGGCCAGATGGGGAACAGCAAATGATTTAATGGGACCTGCGGTATTCTTAGCGTCCGATGCATCTGACTTTGTGAATGGACATATTCTATATGTAGATGGTGGTATTCTTGCATATATTGGAAAGCAAGGGGAATGATTGTTACTATTTAGCCATACGGCTTCATAGCAACAATTGATGCACACAAAGTGCAAAAAGAGCACTTTGGCGCATGAAGTTCTCGGGTTTTGTTACACAAAACACCTCGCGGTACC
>JAQZAX010000087.1 GCA_029239455.1 Anaerocolumna sp. | reverse complement strand
GTTTCCTATGCCTGCCTCTAGCAGGCATTTTTAATGCTGAATTGCTCCGAAAGGAGCAATTTCCTATAAAGGAACAAAGAATGTGCCTTGGCACATTCTAGTGCCGAGCGCGGCCAGCAAAGCTGGCATATACTTTACGCGCGAGTGTGCATCCTGCCCGGAGGGCTTTTTGATTAATAGGGAAGTTCGGCGAACTTTCCTATTAATTAAAAAAGCTCCCATCCATAAACAGGATGAGAGCGTAAGTGCTTCATTGTACCACCTATTTACATACAGTTTCATCTTGGTATTATTCGCCAAAATAAAATAAAATATGCTTCCATATAACGGTGGATACCGGCTCAGCTTACTTATCCTTAAGAATTTCAGCCTGCAACTTAGGAGTGATTTTCAGTAATCCCTTACTTGTATCAGTCTTTCACTATCACTGACTCGCTTTCACTTTCCATGGATTCTTACTCTCTCCGTCACTGTTTTTATCGTGTAGGTTTTATATTATTGTTTATCATAGTATATAATAAACTAATTGTCAAATATTTTTTATGCAGTAGGTTCCAATTATTTCGCATAGCATATTCCAATTGACTCCCGTTACATCGATCCTGCGCCAGTAGTTTCTTCCGTCGTCTCATCATCCAAGTCACTTCCAGATGGCGTCTGCTGTTCGGATTCACCTGTTGTCTCATCTTCTGGGTCTGCAGTTTCCTCTGTGGTGTCCTCCGGTACTTCATTCACGTCATCTGCTACATCTTCCTTCTCTTCGCCTTCTGTTGGAGCAGGGTCTTCTGCTTGAGGTTTATCCCCTTTCGTTCCCTCGCCTTTTGGACTAGTATCCTCTTTTCTATCTTCCTCTGCTTCACTTTCGCCTGTAGCCTCTGTTTCAGCTTCCGATTCTTCCGTCACAGCCTCTGTTTCTTCTGTTGGTTCTGTAACCGGTTCTGGTGTAACTATAACATCTTCTAAGTCTATTCCAAAATCGACCAGATTATCGTAGGTAATTTCATTGGCATAATCTATGCTAGGTTCAAATTCATAATATTCTTCTAAGGTCAGATTATTTCTGTATAGATAATCTGCAAATGTCTTACCAACATATCGTATGTGCCAAGGTTCATATGCATACCCTGTTATTTCTGATTTATCTTCCTGGTACCGAATTATGTAGCCGTATAAATGTGCATTTTCTGCCAACCATTTACTCTCTGGTGTGGTGGCAAAAGAAGCATCCAGTCTGTATTTAATAGCTTTTGTAGAAACATCTATGGACAATCCGGTTTGATGCTCACTATACCCAGGTTTTGCAGAGAACTGCATGGTGTGTTCCAAGCCCTTTTTTCGTATATTGGCAGTAAAGATATCGTACTGTCTCTGATAGGAACGATAACCGGATATTGCAATAAGGTTAAGATCTTCTTCCTTGGCTGCAAGAAATAATTCCTCCAGTGCATTAGCTGCCATGGCCCTTAATTGTTTCTTTTCATCAAAATAAGAAATCTGGAATTCAACGTCCGGGACTGTTAAATCCTTTGGCACGTATCCTTCTGGCAGCGGAAGTTCCTTATTAACTAATACCGCTATGCTGTCTGACTTTAGCATGTCATCTTTGTCAGGAAGCGAGTCTTCCTCATTCATATTTAAATCCTCTTCGCCATTTATACCATCATATTCCCCATCCTTGTCAGAAGATTCCTCACCAAAATAATGCTCATAGGAGAATGTAGTTTCGCTTGCTTCTGATAATGCAGCAATCGAAATATAAGATATGCCGCATAAAGTAATTACTGACATACCAATCATCGCAACCTTTTTCAAACGTCTTTTTTTCTTTCTTGTCATCTGTTCCATCCTTCTATCTAATTCTCTACAAATGGCAACTTAAGCCTAAGGTTATCTTTCGTTTATACTCTGGTTGTTTATACTGTCTAACAATTCATGTTTTAAGTTAAATAAAGGGGTAGACAAGTCAACATAGACATTATGAGGGTTAACTAAACGTCTGGTCTCATCCCATAAAGTGTCCAATTCCTTTTGACAGTAAGCTCTAATCTCCATAACAGAAGGTGATGTATAAACACACTCTCCCTTAATAAAGACAGGTACCAGCATCTCTCTTATTGTATAAGTTCCAGCCTTTAAAGTTGTCTTCTTCCAGGTAGCTATGGGATCAAACAATTTCAAACTACTATCTTCTGTATATATTTCATCTGCCATGGCAATCAAATCCGCTTTAATCTTACCGGTTTCTTTTTCATAAACACGGATAATTGTTTTATTTCCGGGATTCGTAATTTTCCATTGGTTTTCCGATAATTTAATCTTAGGTACAAACACTCCATCTTTCTCAATAGCCGCAAGTTTATACACCCCGCCAAATGCCGGCCAGTCTTTTGAAGTAATTAAATTCGTTCCAACACCCCAGGAAGTAATCTTTGCTCCCTGTGTTTTTAAAGAATCAATCAGATATTCATCAAGATCACTGGAAGCTAATATTCCAGCTTCCTTAAAACCGGCATGATCAAGCATTTTTCTTGCTTTCTTAGACAGATATGCCAAGTCACCGCTATCAAGGCGGATACCGTATTTCGGAGGCATATTACCTGCATCCTGTAATTCCTTAAATACCCGTATGGCATTTGGCACTCCGGAACGTAAAGTATCATAAGTATCTACTAATAACGTTACATTATCAGGATAAAGTTCGGCATATTTCTTAAAAGCAGTTAATTCATCATCAAAACTCATAATCCAGCTATGGGCATGGGTTCCTAACGCCGGAATATCAAATTCTTTCGCAGCAAGTACATTGCTCGTCCCAATACAGCCACCAATCACAGCCGCTCTTGCTCCATAGGTACCAGCATCTGGTCCCTGGGCACGTCTTAAACCAAATTCCATAACACCGTCACCTTTTGCAGCATAACATACACGGGAAGCTTTGGTTGCGATTAAACTTTGATGATTAATCATATTTAATATTGCAGTTTCAACAAGTTGAGCTTCCATAATTGGTGCAATTACTTTAACCAAAGGTTCCATTGGAAATACAACCGACCCTTCCGGAATTGCATAAATGTCCCCTGTAAAATGAAATTCTTCAAGGTAGGCGAGAAAATCTTCATCAAATATTTTAAGATTTCTAAGATAATTTATATCATCCTTATCAAAGCAAAGATTTTTGACATAATCAATTACCTGTTCCAATCCTGCACATATGGAGTAGCCGCTTTCTGAAGGATTATTTCTATAAAATGCATCAAATACAACTATTTCATTGGTTTTATTTTTAAAGTACCCCTGCATCATCGTCAATTCATAAAAATCCGTTAATAAAGTAAGGTTCTCTTTTCCCATAGTAACTCCTTTGTTCTTGGTTCTATGAATTATCCATAGTTTGAACCAATTTTGAATCAAATTATAAACATTTCCTATACATTATAACACATAATTTTCATTGTACAACCAAATGCGGCATATATTTGTACCGGATTTTTAATTTTCCCCCCCTTAAAGCAGAAGCTACGTTTAAAATTACTATATATTTTTGTCAATCTTGTGTTATACTATTGGGGTTAGGGGACAGAAAGAAATTAACAGCATTTTGGAGGATTCAATGAGAACTATAGCAATCGGAATTTTTTTATTTGTCTTTTTTATCATCAGTATACCACTGTTTCTTGTAGAAACAATTATTGGAAAGATTAACCCCCATGCAAAGGTAAAGTCATCTCAGGCCGTCGTAGTATGGGCGCTAAACGGTATGTTATTTATCAGCGGTACAAAAAAAACGGTAATCGGTCTTGAGAATATACCAAAAGATGAGGCTGTTCTATATGTAGCAAATCATAGAAGCTATTTTGATATTATTGTTGGTTATACCAGTGTTCCTAATTTAACAGGGTTTGTTGCAAAAAAGGAAATGCAGAAGGTACCCTTTATCCGTGTTTGGATGCGGTATCTGAATTGCTTGTTTTTAGATCGCGATGATATCAGAGAAGGCTTAAAGATGGTGTTAGATGGTGCTGCGTTAGTCAAAAAAGGGTATTCCATATGGATTTCGCCGGAAGGCACTAGAAACCAGGGAAAGGATTTGCTTCCATTTAAGGAAGGAAGTTTAAAAATAGCTGATAAATCAGGCTGCGCCATTATTCCTGTTGCTCTAAGCAACACAGATGCACAACTTGAAAAACAAACTCCATGGGTAAAAAGCGCTCATGTTATTATTGAATTTGGCAAGCCAATTTATCCGAAAGACTTAGACAAAGAACAACGTAAATTTTTAGGATCCCACGTTCAGAAGTTACTGCAAAATACTTTGGATAAAAATCAGTCTCTTGTGTAAAAATATCAGAAAAAGTGCATAAATTTTCTTATGGGTGCATATTCTCAGGGCTTGAACTTTTAGATGTTTAATGATACAATAATACCACTGCATTATAGAGGGAAGGAGGTACATACATGAATATCGGGCAAATAATATTACTGGTCGTACTAGTAATCGTAGCCGTAGCTTTAATTTTATTATATCGTTATGGTTCAAAACTGCAGAAACAATCCAGCGAGAGTCAGGCACAGATGTGGTCAGGCGCACAAACTGTCTCCATTCTGGTTATTGATAAAAAGCGTATGAAGTTAAAGGAATCTAACCTTCCGCAAATCGTTATAGATCAGACACCTTGGTATTTACGTCGTTCTAAGGTTCCTGTCGTAAAAGCTAAAATTGGTCCAAAGATTATGACATTGATGTGTGATGATAAGATATTCGATTTAATCCCTGTAAAAAAAGAAGTGAAAGCTGTTATGAACGGAATTTATATTTTGGATGTAAAGGGGCTTCGTTCTAATTTAGAAGCAAAACCTGTGAAACAAAGTTTTGTACAGAAAATAAAAAGTAAATTAGTGAAATAGTATAAAAAATTAGTAAAAAAAAATGACGTCCGGGAAAACCGGACGTTTTATTTTATGCCAATTTTATTGTTTCGATTTATTCATTTTGATTTGATTTATTTCACTCTGATTTATTTCATTCTGATTGATTTATTTCATTCAGATTAAATGTTTGTCACCTATATTTAGTTATAGGAAGACTGTTTTTTGGAAGTTATCTTAATTGCAATTTCACAATCAGACACATGTGCATAATTAACGTCGAGAGCATATTTGATATTTACACTAATCTTATCTTCTTCTTCCAACACTGAAAGATGTGTTGTATGAATACCAACCTGCAGCTCTCCAAAAGGCGTCTGATAGATGGTCATACTATTTTCATTTTCTGAAAAAGTCATGTGTACATTACTTGCACCTTTTTTAATAATATCAATTTGTTTTTCCGAAATCTTAAGTGTGCAGTTACTAATATCACCAACGTCTTCCGCTATTTCCTGATATAGGATATAATGCTTTCCGTTTTTATTGTAATATTCACCGTTAGAAACTACTTCAACTGCTTCCTCTTTATCTATCTCATATTGTAGTCCGGATATGGACATCAATACATCTTTTTTCATAGTACCTCCTACCTCTTTACCTTATGCTCCAACACTAACACCCTTTATCTCTGCTACTTCACATGGCAAAATGGTATTGGCAAATTCTTTGAATTTCTCAGCTCCATCGCTTACATAAAACTTGTGATTCGTAGCGGGTGTAATACTTTCTATCCCGCTGCTTTCAAGTACTTCCTTTAAAGTTCTTGCTGTTTCATAAGCAGGATTAACTAACGTTACCTCATCTCCAACGATAGATGAAATCACATGGCGTATCAGGGGGTAATGGGTACATCCAAGCACCAATGTATCAATCCCTTTCCCCTGTAATTCACTCATATATCTTTTTGCAACTTCTACTGTAACGGGGTCCCGAAGCCAACCCTCTTCTACTAAAGGTACAAAAAGCGGACAAGCCTTACCGTATACATTGACGCTGGGATTCATTTCACTTAAATATTGATTGTATATTCTACTTCCAATGGTTCCTTCGGTTCCAATAATTCCGATGTTACCATTCTGTGTTGCCTCGGCTGCAACCCTGGCCCCCGGCTTAACCACACCGATAATTGGAATGGAAACTTCAGATGCAATTGTCTCTAATGCAAATGCACTGGCTGTATTACAGGCAATTACAATTGCTTTCACCTCTTGTGTCTGAAGAAATTTAACTATTTGTCTGGAGTATGTGATGATTGTTTCTTTGGATTTGTTACCATAGGGTACTCTTGCGGTATCCCCAAAATAGACAATTGTTTCATTGGGAATTTGTCTCATGATTTCTCTTACTACGGTAAGTCCACCAATACCTGAATCAAATACCCCAATCGGAGCATTACTGGGCATTTCTTTCTCCTCCTGCTTCCTCTGCTCTGGCAAAAGCTAATTGAATAAGTTTGTCAATCAATTGAGGCTTCCCAATTCCTTTGGCTTCCCAAAGCATAGGATACATACTAATTGCAGTAAATCCAGGCAAGGTATTGATCTCATTAAATATAACTTCTCCGGTTTCACGCTCAACAAAAAAGTCAACTCTGGAAAGGCCGTAACCATCCACTGCTTTAAATACTTTAACTGCATATTCACGGATGAGTTCCGCAGCATTGCCAGGAAGTTCCGGTCCAATAATTGTTTTTGATTCTGCATTATTATATTTTGCATCGTAATCATAGAAATCAGCTGCTGCAAGAATTTCACCTACTCCCGACGCTTTTGGCTCATTGCCACCTAATACAGCACACTCTACTTCACGACCGTTAATTCCTTCTTCCACCAGAATCTTTTTATCATGTTCAGCAGCAATTGCAAGACCTTTCATTAGTTCTTCCCTTTTGGCTGCTTTTGAAATACCGCGGGAAGATCCTGCATTGGAAGGTTTAATAAATACTGGGTATTTCAGTTCCTTCTCAATTTTTTCTACTACCTGATCCATCTTTTCTAATTCTCTCTTATTTACAGCTACATATTTTGCCTGTTTTACACCTAGCTTATCAACAATTATTTTAGTAAATAATTTATCCATGGATACACCGGAAGCAACGACTCCGCATCCCACATAAGGAATTCCTGCAAGTTCCAATAAGCCTTGTACTGTTCCGTCTTCTCCTAATAATCCGTGAAGGGCAGGAAATACAACATCTATTTTCTCCAAAACCACTTTATTATTCTCAAGGAATAAGACAGCCTTATGAGATGCATCGGGAGAGATTATGGCCGTTACATTACCTTTAACCCATTGACCGGATTTAATATCTTCCAGAGAATTTACCTTTAACCATCTGCCATCCTTTGTGATTCCAATCATAACAACATTATATAAGTCAGAATTAATATTCGATATTATTGTAGTTGCTGAAACGCAAGAAACTTCATGCTCTGAGGACTGACCTCCAAACAATACTGCCACTGTTCTTTTATTCATAATTTACACCTACCTCATATCGCAGGTAGGCCTGCGATACTGCCACAAATAAAAAGGAGCGAAAGAATCACACTGTGGCAACCTTTCTTTTTAAAATTTTCTTTCACCCTTAATTCCTTTCTATTATTAACTTTCTTAGGTAAGCGAAAACTTTGAAGTTTCGCAATTACCTAATTAACTTTCTAGTAGAATTCATCTTCCATATAAATACTATTTCAAATCTTAGCTCTTTATTCATTTTACTATTAAATAAAGAAACATTCAATACATTTTCTATTGCTAATTTTGTATGGCCTGAATAAGAGCCCATTTTATGGTAATGCTTATACATAGATTAACATAATTTAATAAGGAGTGTATCATGCGAAATAAATTAGATTTCTATTTAAAAATTTTTTCACCCTTTAAAGCGGACCTGTTAGTAAACAAATGGATTCCTATTAGCTTGATTCTAGTAATATCCTCCATTCTAATGATATATTATATTCCATCTGATTACTCTGTGGAAACAAAAAATCTTTTACTTCATAATACAGGTATCTTAAACCTACATAGGAGCAATGATCAGAATACAGAAGCATTATCAGAGGATTCTAGGGCGCTTCAAGAAAGTATTGCTTCAGAAATATTGCGTTTTCATGTAATTGCTAATAGCGATTCAACAGAAGACCAGGCACTTAAGTTAATTGTCAAAGATGCTTTAACACAGACCTTACGTCCTTCTTTAGAAAAGGCAAAAGATATTTCTGAAGCCAGGAATTTACTAAAAGACAGTTTAGCGGAATTGGAGGACATCTCCAATGACATAATTAAGGGTTATGGGTTTACCTATACTGCTTCCGCTTCCTTAGAGCGAGGATATTTTCCTTTAAAAGTATATGGTGATCTATCCCTTCCACCTGGAGAGTATGAAGCAATTCGTATTGAATTAGGATCTGCAAAGGGGCAGAACTGGTGGTGTATTATGTTTCCTCCGTTGTGTTTTGTTGATTCCACTTATAGCGTGGTTCCTGATTCCTCCAAAGAGGAATTGAAAAGTTTATTGACTGAGGAAGAATATGATGCTATTTTCTCCAAAGAAAAAGTTAACATTAAAGTCAGCTTTAAGCTGCTGTCCTGGTTAGAAGACTTTTTCTCCAAAGATGAATAATGTCCCCACTGCTATTGCAAATTATTGCTCCTATGATTTATAATCATCCTATATCAAATTAGCTTCCATATGGGAAGCATACATAAGTATCATGGTTATTTTTTTACTACAGCATTTTCATGGTTATGGAAATGTTTTCGAATGATAAATCCAATGAACAGGACTGGTGTATTATGAAAACTTTAAAATTAAAAGCTTATGCTAAAATTAATCTTGGACTTGATGTAATAAGAAAAAGAGAAGATGGCTATCACGAAGTTCGCATGATTATGCAGACTGTGGGAATCTATGATAGAATCTCCATGAATTCTACCAATAGTCCCATGATAAAAGTTAAAACCAATCTTCATTACCTCCCTACTGATAATAATAATTTAGTATATAAGGCTGCTGCCTATATGAAAGAGAAGTTTCAGATTAAAGAAGGCGTATACATTAATCTTGAGAAAAAGATTCCGGTAGCTGCCGGAATGGCTGGTGGAAGCGCCGATGCCGCAGCGACGCTTTACGGCATGAATCATTTATTCGACCTGAAGCTATCCAAAGAGGAACTGATGGAGATTGGTGTAAAGCTTGGCGCAGACGTACCCTACTGTATTTTAAGAGGCACTGCGCTCTCTGAAGGCATTGGTGAGATCCTGACTCCCCTGCCGCCTTTCCCCCCTTGTAAAGTACTTGTTGTAAAACCTCTTATTAACGTTTCCACGAAATATGTCTATGAGAATCTTCGTTTGGACCAAGTAGCTATACATCCGGACATTGATGGAATTGTAGAAGCAATAAAACACCAGGATCTGTACGGGGCTTCTAAGCTTTTTGCTAATGTACTAGAAACCGTAACAGAAAAAGACTATCCCGTCATTAAACAAATCAAGGACTCTATGCTGGAAAAAGGGGCCATCTGCTCCTTAATGAGCGGAAGTGGGCCTACCGTATTTGGTTTATTTGATGATTTTAATGCAGCCCAAAAGGCATTTTATTATTTTAAGGTTAGTGGCTTAGGAAAGCAGATATATCTCACCGATATGTACCAGCCTAGAATTTAAAGTAATAGATTAGGAAGAATTGCCGGAGAGCATATAACTATATTTACACTGTATCCCCCTAGTCTTGATTTTTACAAATTAAAAGCTAAGGTCAGCACAGATCGGATAGTGGTCTGATAGGTAGACATGGTTTATACATTCCGCCCAGATTTCTACCTGTTTGCATATAATATCCTCACTTGCGTAAATATAATCAATCTTCTCATAATCTTTCTCTTGTCCATAATTATGAAATGTATAGGAAAGCGAGGACGTTACATCTGTTATATACGTATGTTGGTGAAACTCCTTCATTTCCGGACTGTCAGGCTCTGCATTAAAATCACCAAGTAAGATGCTTGGCAGCCCTAGTAAATTATTATCCTGTTCCATTCTTTCTCTTATCTGAGAAAGACCAAGCATTCTGGCTTTTGAACCCTCATGATCCAGGTGGGTATTATATACTCGAAACAAAGCCCCGGTATCCTCTCTTTGGAAGGTTGCAGCTGCGCAGGTTCTTGGGCAGTTACTTTGGTTTTCATACCGGGAACCGGGAATCGTTGGTGTCGGAGAGAGCCAAAAAGTCTCAAACTCAATCAGATTAATTTTGTCTTTTCTATATGCAATGGTTGCCTGTTCATCTATATAATTTTCGTTACGTCCTACCCCAATAAAATAGTAGTCTAAAAAAGTATCTTTCAGCCATTTGGCAACATGTGGTAGTACTTCTTGAAAACATAGGATATCTGGCTGTTCCTTTTTAATTTTTTCCGTAATGTAAGGTTTTCTGTATTGAAAACTATTGATACCATCTTGATTGTAGTCACAACGAATATTAAAAGTTACAATTCTCATAGAATAATCCTCGCTTATCTTTTTCTGGTTTTTTCTCTTCCAATCACCTGACTGATTATATTATCTCTACTATATACAACCATCATCAAGTCATCTGATATTTTCTCTCTTTCACTTTTCTGACTGTTCCCTATTATATTATATTTTTTCAATAATTACCACCATTTCGTTTTTCTTTCATCCCAAGAAAATTTATTTGCATTCCAAAAATAAGCTAATTTTTTCCTTTCAATCTTCCGATATATAAGCTATAGGAAGCATCAATTACCAAGGAGGGTTAATTTATGAATTTAAATGAAATTAGTGCTGCAAGTTCTGCTTATGAGAATGTCTCTCTGGATATTAAGCAGAAAGGCACAGCAAGTGAGGAAGCCTTAGCGCAGACGAAAGGTGAAGATAATAATACTTCAGCTATAACTTCGAAGGACCAGGCTGCGGTATACGAAAAAAGTAAGGAAGGCAATGATACGAAAGACAAAAAAGTATATAAGCAGGACACTGCCACCATTGCCCGTTTGAAAGCTGATGCTGATAGAAGAGCACAGCAATTACGTAATTTAGTTCAAAAGATGTTATTAGAGCAGGGAGAAACTTTTACTTTGTCAGATACGGATATGTACCGTTTGCTTCGAGAAGGAAAAGTCCAAGTGGATGCAGCTACTGC
>JAQZAX010000086.1 GCA_029239455.1 Anaerocolumna sp. | reverse complement strand
ATTCATACTGGTAAAAATTATTCTTGTAATATTCCCATTGGTATCATACCCATAACTTTTGAAATACTCTTTATCTTCAATTGAAATGTTTGAAATATTTTCTTTTACATTCTCATACTGACTAATTAATAATCCATCGATTTCAATATCATACTCTAATTTATATATCAGCATAATTAATATTTCACCCTTAGTAAAATTAAGTTCCTTTACATCATTGTATTGTTCAAATGCAATGCTTTCAGTGAGGAAGGAATTTGAGATATTTATTTCCTTTTGATAATTGCTATATAGTAATAGAAAAACACTGATTGCTGTGCAAAACATTAATACTGATACTGCCTGTCCAAGTAATTTAAGACTGTTTTCCATTATTATACCCATTGCATATCGCAGGTACACCTGCGATACTGCCACAAATAAAAAGGAGTGAAAGAATCACACTGTGGCAACCTTTCTTTTTCTAAATTTTCTTTCACTCTTTCTCCCTTATGTAGGTATATGAGTAGGTAACAAAGCTTGGAATATGCAGGCCGTACCTTAGTTCACAATCCCCATGGATTACTTCCTTAGTAATCCATGCATTCTTCTCATAATTTACTGCTGGGTAAATGTAATTGTTTTTATAATATTATTACCATCTCTTTCTACTTCACCTAAAAACTGTGCGGTTGGACTAATATAATCATCTTCACCTTTCGCTGCAAAGGTTGTCTCAGATGCAGTGACATTGGTTTTATTATATGTTCTTCCTGGTGTTGCATTTGACCCCGTTTTCACTATGATTGAGAAACCTGAAATAGCTGAAAAATCAACTTTTTCTATTAATCCTGCTACTTCTTTACCAGAAACATTAAGCCCATCATACAAAGCTAAATTAACATCCTGGTATTCTGAATTCATACCACTTATTTGTCCTGCTCCGTTATTGCTGGTATTTTTTGCTTCCCTCGCAACATAAAATCCAAGCCCTACAATTATGCAGGTTATAATAACTCCTGCTGCTAATATTAAACCTTTTAAACTGTTATCCATAAATTTTTCCCCTTTTCTATTATTTCTTTTAAATTTTATATACAACAAAACCTTAATCCTACAATTACATCATTACCATCTCTTACAATCTCTCCAATGAACTTGCTAATGGGTTTAATATACTTTTCATGGGTAAAATTTTGTATATTATCTATCTCTGCTTCATTATAATATGTATTGGAGGCGTGCTCAGTCTCTACATAAACATACACTGGCGAAGTTTGTGTAGATGTATAAGAGCCTAAATTTTTCTTAATAAAGTTCACTACATCACTGCCAGTAACTTCAAGGCCATCATACATCGTTATGTCACTTTCTGTTAATTCTACAGCAAACTCACTTAAATTAGATGCACTGGCAAATGAGATGTACTTTGACTCTCGTAAATAGATAAATCCAATACTAAGTAGCACGCAGGTTACAAAGACGCTTGCTGCTAGTAACAATGCTTTTAATCCGTTTTCCGTAGTTCTTCATCCTTTCTATATTGGTTTTTATAAGACTTAATGATTTAAGGATAGCCTCAAAACTTATAAATGATGAATATATATACAAAATATTCATCGAACAACTTATTTTTTAGCCGAAAATTTTTGTAAACAATAGCAAAATCCCAAAGTTTTCGCTATATTAGACACAACTTATACAAACCACTATACCTGTATGAATTTCACACATATGATAATATCATTCTGATCTCTAAGTACCGTACCCTGAAACTTTCCATCCGGATTAATGTAATATTGATTGCTTGGAGTAGTCTGAACTGCTTCAATATCCTGAACAGTACCATTTTCATTAATGGAGTGGTTTCCTGAGGTTTCTGTATGTTCATAGTTATAGTCGGCAACATTATTTTTCTTATTGGTTACTTCAATTGAAACAAACTCCTCTTTACTTTGAACCCTCTTAATAAAATCTACTACTTCCCGACCTGTTATCTGCATTCCATCATAAATCGCAAGATCTATGGATTGAAACTCTGCACTCATATCATTAATTTGTCCCGAACTGCTGCTGCTTGTATTCTGCGCTTCTCTTGATATATAGAATCCCAACCCAATTACAAGGCAGGTTATAATAACCCCGGCCGCTAAAATTAAACCTTTTAAACTGTTATCCATATAATATCCTCCTTTTTTATAAAAACATATTCCACTCATTGGAATATTCCATTAATTGATTGATACTCTCCATAACAAATGGAACGATGAGATAGAGTCCTATTGTTGTGACTATTGGTACAAATGCTATCAGTTTTCCCAGTGCCACCTTGGTAGCTAAATTCATTTCATTTTCTTGCCGGCGCTTATCCTGATAGTATCTCCTGTCTGAATTAACCTCATCAAAGGCTCTTTTTGTTCCAATCTTATCACACACGATGAGACTGTCCACCAACCGTTGAAAGGGCTCAAATGGTTCTCTTTCCCGTAATTTTTCTAGTGCCTGAATATCTCCGGCATTATAATCATTAATACATTCTTGTATAGATTCTTTAAATAAAATTGCAAAGCTTTCCATAAATTCTAAGATTGTAAAGACAGAGATTCGCTTCATATTCATAAGCATAATAATAATCGACTGATATTGTATGATTTCATCTTCCATGTTCAAGTTGGCAATCTTTTTACGGCTTAACGCCATCCAGTAAGGAAAGTAGTACGCCAGTAGGGCAAAGAGGATAGTCATGATTAATTCCTGCCACAGCAGAATACTTTTGCGATCCAATGTATTTAGGATATATTGATTATTACTCAGGTGAATCCCCATGGAGATAAGAACACCGGTGATAAAAGCTAAAGTACCATAAAGTATTCGCTTTAAGAGAAATTGCTTTATACCCTCATTATCCCCTGCTTTCTTTAATAATTCTCCCATTGAAAGCATCTTTCCATAGTGCTTCTCAATATAGTTATCTAAACCACGATTTATCCAGGATATACATAATAACTTATCTAATAGGATATAGTCTTTCGGTACTATGGAATGCACTTCTTTTAACTGATTAATTATGATATAAGAAACAACCGTAAGAAGATAGATTATAATAGATAAAAAGATTCCTTTAAAGCCCAAATAAAAACTTTCTAATTCAGGTAGGTTAACAATACTCCACTCTTTAATTGTCTTTAGGAAGAAGACCGGTATAACTGTAATAAATATCAGGCCTGAAAAACGAAATTTAGTTTCACTTAATTTCATTAATTCAATGTGTATATCATGTTTTAACGTTTTAATATTATTAAGATAGATGGACTGTCCATCAACTTCTTCATCACCATATTCTGCAACTGTAACACTAAGAGCCAGAAAAAGCCGAAGGAATTTATTTGGAGCAGTCTGCTTATATTTATTCATTTCATCTTCCGGGTCATCACTGGTTATAATATCGTGAATCTTTCTGGCATGAATTCTCATTTCGTATCCGCAATTCTCCATTGCATCTTCTACTGCTTCTTCCACCATTTGATTAATATAGTAACTGTGCCTTACCGCTGAAAGATACTTTTCTAACTGTTTTAATATTTTAATCTCCTGGGACCCTACTGCACTATTTACCAGTTCATAATGCAGAACAATAATGAATAGAATACCTGTAGCGGCAGAATAGATAGATGGATCATGAAACATTAATATTACAGAACATAGGACACTGATCGTCCATAAAAGGATGCTTAATTTTACGGTTTTATTTGCAACGGTTTGCTTTTCGCCAGGATAGAGCACTTCATATGCCTTACTAATCTTATCCATGTACCATCTTGTAATCCATAATCTTTTACTGGCGTCATAGAATTGAAGCAGCTTTCTCACCCCTACTTTTTTATAACCAGGAATAGGGACTATAAACCTCTGGGTTTTATAATGCTTTCTTTGATTTAAGTACGTATCAATTCCTCCTTTCCATAAATATAGCTTTGAAACTCTCTCTTTTCTTCAGAATTTAGATAGTAACTGATTGCATTTATAGCTCTATCACTTATGGTATGATTCCTGTAATATTTACCGTCTTTATAGGTAACGATATCTACCGTATAAAACATGTGCTTTCTGGTCTTAAATCTAAAATATTCCTGCATGTTAGCGCTTATGTTTTCCGCAGGGAACATACTCTCTTCGTATGGTACTATTTCCGTAATCCGCTCAATGTATCTGTGTCCATCTACGGATTTCACCATATGAATATCAAAATTGACGGTTTCTACAACCTGTTCTTCAGCAATGACTTCATTGGTAAATCCGCCTTCCTGTAAAAGTGAGTTTCTAAGTGATGCAACCAGATTGAAAGTTGTCTTGGCATGGTGGGTAAACATGGTAAATTTGCTTGCAACCTGACTTAGCTGAACCAGCCATCTTGCAACCGGAGCCGTTGCAACTTCTCCAAGAATAGTAACTGTACCATCAGTTTTCTTCTGAAGATCCAAAGCTTCCTGCCCACTGACCGTAGGGGTTTCACGAAAGGATAATATATTACGGTTAGGATATAATTTACGAAGATTTAATTCAAAGATTAGTTCTTGAACACGCAAAGTGTAGATAGGATTAATATACTCAACCAGACTTTTTAGAAGCGTAGTTTTGCCACAGCCTTGTTCTCCGGTAATTCCAATTACCTGGCAGCCTTTGATTAACCACTTAATGGTCTCAATGGGAATCTCACTGTTCTCATCCGTAAGTAAAGAGGTAGTGTTTACCTTTTCGACACTATCAAACTTTCTTATAAAAAATGCCCAGCTTTCTGTAAAAGGAGGTCTAGTGACAATTACTCTGGACCCGTCTTTCATATCATTTGCTATATAGCCCAGGTTCGCACTAAGTTGCCCAGGATTGTCATAACGATAGACATTTTTACATACTCTTTCAAGTTCTCTCTGGCTGCCAAAACCTAAAAAAGATAAATAAATAGTCTTCCCGTGATAAAACATCCAGATGCTGTCATAGGCTCGTGGTAAATCAAAATAGGAACTTGTAAACATTTCCTCTGTATAATGATAGTGTAGATTGGAGAGCCCCGATACTCCGGCACTGACTCCATCGATTAGCATATCCCTGATTTCGTCTATAGCGCCATGACCTTTATATTTCTGATAGATGCGCTGTACAACGATTTCTAACTTATCACCATAACCAATACGTCCAATTTCCGTCATAAAAGCGGCATCAATCTGTTTTCCATTAATTTCATAGCATTGTCCTGTCTCCGATATCTTCTCATCCAGATGATACGTTTGTATGAATACATGCAATCCATTTGCTCCAAATTCCTTTTTATAAAAATAGAGTAAAATATCAAATTTATCCTGTGAGGTTAGGTTATTATAATTATGAAATGAAATTACCTTATCAATATTCTCTTCATTCATCTTATATTTTAGCTGAAGCAAATCCTTTATATATTCTTTCACATATTCTTTTGCTCCAATGTCACCATAATTACAGGTGCGAAGTGCTTTTTTTAGTTTTGCCCGCCGCCTCTCCTGCTTTTTCGTTTCCTGTTTATTCAGATTCCACTCAGAGGGACCCGTATTTAAGATATGATTAAACATTTCTTTCATACCTTCCACCAGATAATCTACTCCAAATTCCTCATCTTCATAACTCTCCTCTTGTTCCATTATCTCATTTTTAAAAATATAATAAATTGTGAGTGAAAGCAAAAGCAGAATTACAGTTATAGTGATTATATTAGTCATGAAATCCATGAATCAGCCGCCTTTCTGCTCCTGCATATTCCATGAGTTTACTGGCTGCTTCTTTCACTTCTTTTATAAAATGACCATTACTATCATCTTTCTGGCTGTCAATATTTTTTAACATATACTGAATTACCTGCCCATCCGACAAGGCATCCATATATTCTGTATTATAGGGAATGACAGCCGTATTTTTTGATTTTATAAAACCATAGGATTTGAAAATGTTTTTAACATTATAACGGGAATTTGAATCATAATTTCCGAATAGGTAGAACACCTTTTTCGTTGGAAATTTGTAATTTAACTTAAATTCCTCAATCATGTTCTTGTTTTGGCTCAGATTTACAACAATCAGATCTGCATCTTCTAATATTTTATTCGTTAATTCATTCTTACCGGAATTTGTGTCTACAAATACTATGTCATAGTATAACTCAACCGTTCTCAAGATTCCTGTGATTGCTCTTAAGGTATCAATTTCATAGATTTCCCGATTCATTTTTGCTGTACCAGGTAATAAGGTCAGTCGCTTTTTTATAAAAGAAATCGTACTGTTTTCTATAATATCGCAATCAAGGGGCGCCGACTTTATGCTTCTTGTTAAGGCATCAATGCCAACCTCCATAAGATATTCTCTATGGAACTGCTCAGAATCTGTAACTAGTGCAGCGGCTAAACTATTTAAGTTAAAATGGGTTTGGGTTACGATATTTTTTAATTTATATTGCAGGGCACATAGAATCGCAATAGCCAGCATATTACTGGTGGTTCCTGCCTGCCCATGAACGTTACTCCAAAATACTATTTTCAAGTCTATAGGCCCCTTTCCGCTTTTTTATATGCCAGATTGATATCTTTTTCTTCTAACTGATTATCCATCATTTTCGTTATATCCTTTAAAAAACATTGCGTTGGTTTTGATAATTTATGAAAGGTAAACTTGTGATCATATTGGCTTGAAACTTTATATTTTAAATCGACAGAATCTTGATAAAGAATAAAGATTTGATTTTTATCTATAGGGAATCCAATCTGATTAATAATATATTCCGGCTTAATTTTACATTGAAATACATCTTTAATAACCAAACATTTATCTTCATTTTCAACATACTCAATATTTTTAATACGTTTTAAGTTATGCAGCTGTAAATCTGTTACAAAGATAACTTTGGAGCATCTTAACATTCCTTCGTTGTCCATGATATAACCAAAATCCATAAGAATATAGTCATATTCTTGTTTCATTTTAAAACGAAAGTATTTACCCTGAATAAAATCAATCCCTCTGTAATCAATATAACTAGTATCTTCCTTTAAGGTCTCAGGTACGGTTATACTTTGTAATAACGCCTCATTTTCCGCGTAATCAACTAATAATACCTTTTTCCCAAGGTGATAGAGTATTCTGGATAAATATAATATAAGTTCGTATTTATCACTCCCCACAAAACCAATCATCTTACCCTCCATATTCTACTATAACCTCCTCTTCTTCATTTCTATCTTCTATAAAATAGTCTTCTTCATAATACGTGCCAGAAGTTAAATCTTCTGTGGTCTTACCTGTATTGTTACTATAATTATTGGTATCAGAAGAATCTGCCTCCCATTCATAGTTTAAATCATCCTTGCTTTCCTGTTTCTTAAGACGGCCTTCCAGCTCCGTTCTCAATCGTTTCCTGACCGCAACAGAAGCTAACTCTACTATATTTTCATTTTCCTCCATAAGTGCCAGCGTATCTAAGCTTGGCTGATACGTAGGTATGGAAGGGTTTTGAAGGTTTGGTTCCACATATTTAGTCATATATAGTTTTGCGCCAGGATAAAGATAGGCATCCACCACTGCACTTGACATAGTTAGAATTTCTTCTTCGGTTAGCCATAGAAAACAATTATTAGCTGCTAAATCCACCTGTTTTATACTCTTTTTACTAATTACAATATAATCTTCACCATTTGGAAGGAGAAGTCTTACATCAATAGAGTCATTATCTAGGATATTACTATTAATTAAGAATATATTATATTCGACTTCCCTCACATTTTCCTCAATCTGCTTATCTGTTAACATACCTTTTAGTATCTGGGTTCCCGGTTCTATCTGTATTAATGATGTCATTCCAATCTCCTTCTCAGTCATAAAGTATTCCTGAGATTGATTGGAATAGGACTTCACATATTTTAGATTCTCTTTTGTAATTATGCTGCCTGTAGGAATCACCTCTTTTGCCTCATATACATATACTTCCCTGGATTCTAATTGTTCCTCTAAAATACTGATTTCCTGCTGATAATTTTCTTTCGTCTTCTTAAGTACTGTAAAATAAGCAATGATAAATGCACCGCCAATAATTATTATACTTAGAACGGACACTATTATATATTGTCTCGTCGTCCTTTTCATATATCTTTTCACCTCATAGCCTCCTGTTGTTCCATGTAATTGATATGATTCATGATCATTTCCACCGCCTTTTTTACTTGATTCACAAATTCATAATTCGGACTTCTACGTTTACAAGTGTAGTTTCTGGAGAGGAATTCAACAATGGTTCCTTGACTCACTGCTTCTTGATATTCTAGGTTATAAGGAATCACTGTAATCTGGGTTTTCTTGATGGAATGTAATTTAGAAATGGTGTTGATATTTAAACAGGATTGTTTGTGGTAACCGCTGATTAAAAAAACGCATTTAGATTGTATGGAAGAATAATTATCGAAAAAGTGTTGAATAACCGAAGAGTTCTGGGTCAGATTGACGACAACTAAATCAGCTTCCTCTAATATCACTTTCGAGCTTAAAGCATTTCTGTTAGAAGTATCAATGTAGATAATATCAGCAAATGTATCTAAGGATTGCAGAATTTTGTTCACGTTAGAATATAAATCATAATCATATATTTCTCTATTTACTTTAAAGCTGGAGGGAATATAATATAGACTTTCATTTAAGATTTCATAAGACGCTTCCTTTATGATCCGATGTTCATAATAATCGGCTTCCGAAGTGATATTTTGCGCAGATGCAGAAAATCCATGATTGCTGTAAGCAAACTGATTCATAATATGAGTCATTCCTACAGGGTGTATGTGATAATGATTCATTTCACTTAAATAATGATTGGTTTGTCTGCAAAGCAATGCCTGCTCTAAATTATTTTGTTGTGTGTGGTTCTCCCATAGGACTGCTTTAAAAGAATACCTCATAACTGATGCGACACTGATGCAAGCAAGATTACTTGTAACGCCACAGCTCCCCTTGGCATTACCCCAAAATGCTATTTTCAATAAAAATAACCCCTTTCCATAGTAATTTTCTTTAGTGAAAGTAAAAACAATTAATTAAAGTGTGGGGAAGAATACGTTAAAAAGATTTTAAGAAAATAAGATGTTACTATAATAATTTATTTTTCAGAAAATGTAAATAGCATTTTTACAGTTTTTACTTGTAAATAACATATATTACTTGTATTTTGCGCTACATTTTGTAGCGCAATAGGTGTCAGGCACCCTTACGAATTTCTTACGAAAAGAAACTTTTCGTAAGAAATTCGTAAGGGTGCCTGACACCTGATTAATTATAAATGCTCTTCAAGCTCCAATATACTATGAAATGGAGCAAGGCAGGTGTGATTTTCACATAAATAAAAGGTTGTTTTCATATCTTTGCTTACATAACTACTGGTGTATTCTGCTACCGTTTCCAATCGTGTTTTATTTTCTACTGTTTTTAGTAATACGGTAACATTAGGCTGATACTTCTTAGATAAATAATCCTGAAATTCCTTTATATCAGCTGTATTTTCTGCAACACAGATCAGTTCCTTGGTTGGATAGATCATAAGCAGAAATGCCATCATGGAAAAACAATACGCACTTGGATAATCTTCTACTCTTCCAGCAATATAGGCTAGCTGCTTTTCCGCTGTTTGTAACATCCGAGCATTGCCTGTAAATGCCCCAACTTTTAATAACACATAGGAAGCAACCGAATTGCCGGAAGGTATTGCGCCGTCATAGATTTCTTTTGGCCGATGGATTAAAGCTTCACTATCCTTAGCGTATAGATAAAAACCACCTTCTGATTCATCAAAAAACAGTTCTAGCATTATTTCCAAGAAATGAATTCCTCGCTCTAAATAACTGATATCAAGGGTTGCCTCGTATAATTCAAGTAATGCCCACACATAGAATGCATAGTCATCAATATGCCCTATCCCTTTTGATTCACCTTCACGGAAATGTACGAATAAACGATCTGAACGACTTAATTGTTCTCGAATAAATAGTTCTGCTTTCGTAGCTGCTTCCAGGTATTCCTCTCTTTGCAGGATTCGATACGCTTTTGCATATGCAACAATCATTAAGGCGTTCCAGGAAGTTAAAATTTTATCGTCCTTATGAAGTTTCGTCCGGTGCAATTGATACTCATAGATTTGCTTTCTTAATCTGGATATTCTATCATTTTCCAAAGGATTTTGCGAAATCAATTCTTCTGAATTTACATGTAGTCTGTTCGTTATACTTTCTCCTTCAAAATTACCGTCTTGTGTTATGCCATAATATTCATTAAAATAGTTACCGTCTTCTTTACCAAGGATTCCTATGATTTCATCTGGTGTGAATACGTAATATTTTCCTTCTACCCCTTCACTATCAGCATCCTGGGCACAATAAAATCCACCCGCTTCGCTGGTTAATTCTCTGGCTACATATTCTAACGTCATCTCTGCGATTTCTTTATAAAGAGGCTTTTTTGTCAACTGATAAGTCTCCGCATAAGTCATTACCAGCAAAGCGTTATCATATAACATTTTCTCAAAATGAGGTACCAACCATTTTGAATCTGTTGAATACCTGGAGAATCCATACCCAATATGATCAAAAATTCCACCCAGGTACATGGATTCCAGAGTTTTTTCCACCATTTTTAATGCATCCTTGTTTTTATCCTGATGTGCAATCCGAAGCAAAAACAGTAGATTATGAGGCGTTGGAAATTTTGGTGCACTGCCAAAACCGCCATATTTGCTTTCAAAGTTTTGGGATAAGCTTTTAATTGCTTTTTTTATGATATCCTGTGATATTTTACCTTCAACTTGTTCTTCATATTCCCTCTTTAGTGCTTCTGTAATGCTTTCACTGGAATGAAGGAGCCCCTCTCTATTGTTATTCCATTTATCAATTACTGTTTCAAGGAGGTCTAAAAGACCAGGGGTATAATATTTTGCCTGTTTCGGAAAATAGGTTCCGGCAAAAAAGGGCTTCTGATCAGGAAACATAATAATTGTTAGAGGCCAACCGCCACTTCCCGTAAGTTTCTGACACACAGACATATAAATGCTGTCAACATCCGGGCGTTCCTCCTTATCCACTTTAATGGATATAAAGTGATCATTTAAATACCTGGCAACCTCATCATCTTCAAAGGATTCATGGGCCATTACATGGCACCAATGACAGGTAGAGTAGCCGATGCTTAAAAAGACTGGTTTATTTTCCTCCTTAGCTTTCGTAAATGCCTCGTCACCCCATGGG
>JAQZAX010000085.1 GCA_029239455.1 Anaerocolumna sp. | reverse complement strand
GCTGCTACTCCTTCTGCTTCACTTTCTCCTGCAGCTGTTGTATCCGCAGTAGCAGTTGTACCCTCTGTTTCTGTTTTGGTTTCTGATGTTTTACACCCTGTAAGCATCACACTTGCCATAACCGCTGCTGCTAACATCACAAATAATTTTTTCTTTTTCATATCAATTCCTCCTTAATTTTATGGTAGTATCCGTTCGGGCACTCCTATTTTTGTTGATTTATATTTTCAAGAGTTGTACCACCTTTTTGTAATATGATAACCCTCTACGAACAAATTAAATAAATTTAATATAAAAAACCGTGAGATAGTAGTCCTTGGACAACTAAATCACGGCTTTGTGTTTTTCTTCTAGTAAATTATTAAGTTTATGAAATCATACTACATTTTAATCGATATATAAAATACTTTATTTATATATATTGATTTAAAAATTATATTAATAGAATATCAACTTATTGCCTTACACCTATAGATGTATCACTTTGCTTCAAAAAAAAATTAAGCCATGAGTTAGTAGTCTTAGGACACCTAATTTCACGACTTTGTGTTTTCTGTAGAGATGTATTAACTGTTTTTGAAATTATACTATATTGTAATCTATATATAAAATACTTATTTTATATATATTTATATAAAAAATATATTAATATACTTTCAGCATGATCTTTTCCATAAATGTCGATATATGTCGGTTCCTGCTGGTTTTTTGAATAGGTATACTCTATCATAGATGTTTTTATAATACAAATACCATTTTACTATATGATCTATTCTGTAATGATATAGATTCATTGTAACAACTTCGGATTTGTTTTGCGTCCGTTTTGCAATTGCTGTTCCTAATACAGAGCAAAGAATGTGCCTTGACACATTCCCTGGCCGAGCGCGGCCAGCAAAGATGAGATATACTTAAGGGGCGAGTGTGCATCCTGCCTGTCGCACAAAAAGCACCTACCGAAGTAGGTGCTAATATTGTATAATACGATGTCACAAAATAATTATTCTCATTGCATGATTATTATGATTTTCGACACCTTTGCCAGAGGTGCTTATTTAATAAATGTACCTGCTTTAATTTGCTCTACGATTTCTAAATACTGAGCACTTAAGCTTCCATTTTCAAGGTTTCCGTAAACTGTCTTGTTACCATAAGTACCATTTTTAACGTCTTCCATACATAATTTGATCATAGTTGCATTATCAGTTACAACACTACCAATTAATACAGTAGAATCCTGTAATGCCACTAAATCAGCTGGTTGTCCAATGTCATATCTGTTCTCATAATTTGCTAACGCTTCACGTGCTCCAGAGTCTACTGCACTTGCATCACCAAACATTACGTCTACATCATTCATAGTAACCATGGAATCAGCGATTTCTTTACCTTTTGCAGAGTCAGAGAAAGAACCTGCATAAGCGGAAAATACCTGGATGTTTGGGTTGATTACTTTCGCTGCTGCTTCATAATTAGCTAATTTAGCTTTTGTTGTATCAAGTTCCATACCACCGATAAATCCAATGGCATTTGTCTTAGACATTAGACCTGCTAAAGCACCAGCCATGTAACCGATTTGAGTCGCATCTGGTAAGATAGATACAATGTTATCAGTTTCAACAGTACCATTTAATAATGCAAAATATACATTAGGATAATCTGCTGCAACTTCTTTTACAGCGTCTGTGTACTGATTACCTGGAGCAAAGATTAAATCGATTCCTAAATCGCAATAACTTCTGATACTGGTTGCAAAATCTGCTGTTGCAAGACCATCTGTGTACTGAGTTTCAAAACCGCTTTCTTCTGCAGCTGCTACCATTGCATTATAGCAAGCTGCGCCCCAGCCACCATCAGAGATGGATGAGTCTAAGATCATAGCTACCTTATAAGTTTTTTCTGGTGCTGCTGTTGTTTCAGCTGAAGTTTCTGTAGCACTTCCAGTAGTAGCTTCTGTTGTTGCAGGCGTTGTACTGCCGGATGTACCACATCCAACTAATCCAGTTACCATTGCAACAGTTAATAATAATGCGAATAATTTTCTCTTCATAAACATTCCTCCATATTGTTATTTTAGTAATATATAATTAAGGCCTTGCCTATAATTAACGTTCTTCTCTAAAGTAAGGTTTTCCATTGGCTTTTGGTCCTGCTTTCTTAATACCAAGAAATGCGAGAACAAATAAGGTACTAAGGTAAGGTATCATAGCTAATAACTGATAAGGAGTCGCCGAGCTCATCACCTGAAATCGAAGCTGCAGGGCATCTGTAAATCCAAATAATAACGCAGCTAATAATACTCCACCCGGCATCCATCTTCCAAAGATGACTGCCGATAATGCAATAAATCCACGTCCGGATACCACACCATCGGAATAGGTACTAATATAACAGGTAGTAAGGTACGCTCCACCAATGCCTGCTAAGGCACCGCATATCATAGATGCTATGTATTTCTGGCGAACTACATTAATTCCCAAGGATTCAGCAGCTTTCGGATATTCTCCTACTGCTCTGTAATTAAGTCCTGGTTTCGTCTTTGTAAAAAACAGATAAGTAAAAGGCACTAATAAATAAGTTAAATATACGATAATAGTATGATTAAACAATACGGGTCCTAGGACAGGAATCTTACTTAAGAAAGGAATTGGCATCACCTTCATAAGTGTTGCCTGTGCAAGAGTTGAACTAATTCCAAAATATATTTTATAGATGAAAGAAGCCAATGCCGGAGCAAATATATTAATTGCCATACCATATACAATCTGTTCCGCCCCTAAGGTAATGGTGCAAAAGGCGTAGACCATATTAATCAACAAGCCACCAACTGCACCTGCCAGGATACCAAGATAGGGGCTACCGGTAATATAGGAAGTGAGGAAACCAACAAGCGCACCGAATGCCATAATTCCATCCAGACCAATATTAACCTGACCTGCTCTCTCTGAATATAATTCTGCCAGCGCAACAATAAGGATCGGCGTAGCCATACGAATGGTGGATAACAATAATTCCTGAAAAAACGTCACATTTAACACTGCTTCCATTCTTCCTTCTCCTTCCGATTTTGTTTTGATAGCATGTTGCTTAAGAATTGTCTGGTTTTTGGAAGATTGGTAAATGCGCTTCCAGCCACTGCAAATACAATAATTAACGCCTGAATGATATCAACTACCGACGTTGGCATTCCGCTGCCAACCTGCATAGTTGTTGCACCTGCTCTTAGTACAGCAAATAAATATGCCACTAATACCGTACCAATAGGATTTAACTGTCCGATTAATGCAATTGCAACTCCATCAAATCCATAACCGGCACCAAATCCGGACATTAGTCGAAACTGGGTTCCATGAAGTTCAACACTTCCACCAAGTCCTGCAATTGCACCTGATATAATAAACGATAGGAGTATAAATTTCTTTACAGAATATCCATTAAACCTTGCGGCAGTTTGGTTTAACCCAACCGCACGAAGTTTAAATCCTCCGGCAGTAAAAAATAGAAAATAATAAATACCAACGGCAATAATCAAAGCGATTATTATTCCCGCGTGAACTCTCGTGCCATTCATGATTCTGCCAAGTTTTACTGCAACTGCTGCAGTCTGTGGCACGCTTCCTTCCCTTAGAGGACTTGAATATAAATACCCCATAAATAAAACAGCCACATAATTTAGCATGATGCTAACAATGATTTCATTTAATCCTCTGGTAATCTTAAGGATCCCCGGAATCGCTCCCCAGATACCTCCTGCAATGATTCCACCAGTCAGGCTAAGTATAAGCAGCGGAATTCCTGTGATACCAGTTACTACAGTAGAAATCCAGATACTTGTTACTGCCCCCATGGTAAACTGACCCTCAGCGCCTAAATTAAACACACCACATTTGTAGGCAAAGGTTGCAGCCAGTCCGGTAAATATTAAGGGCACCGATTTTACAATTGTTTCACCGATGTTAGCAGTTGATCCAAATGCACCTCGAAATAGGAATTTATAAGCATCTGCCGGATTGCCTCCGATAAATGTAATCATAATGGCTCCAACTAGAAAAGAGCATATTACGGAAAGGATGGGTACCAGAATCTTAATCAAAGTGTTTTTTAGTTTCATATTATGTACCTCTCTTTATTTAGCTTTACCAGACATTGCCAGGGAAATCTCATTAATAGGAGGATTTTCTCCTGAATAAACGCCTACTACCTGTCCTTCAAACATTACGGCAATACGATCGGAAAGTTTTAATACTTCATCAAAGTCAGCACTGATGAGTAAAATACCACAGCCCTTATCTCTGGAATCTATCATCTTATCATGGACATATTTTGTAGCACCTATGTCGAGTCCTCTGGTCGGATGAACGGCTACCAAAAGCTTTGGCTCCTCTTCCAGTTCCCTTGCAAGGACTATCTTCTGCTGGTTTCCACCCGATAGATTTCTTAGCTCCATATCTATGGAAGCACATCGAATATCATACTTTTCCTTCATCTCTTTGGCATATAAAGCGATTGCTTTTCTCTTCAAATACAAGCCTTTACCCGCTGATATTCTCTTTTTATTCAAACTTTTTAAAATCAGGTTCTCTCTAACGCTCATATTTCCGATGAGACCCATCTTATTTCTGTCTTCCGGAATGTGAGAAACGTTGGAATTAATAAAATCAATGGGAGCAAATTTTGCAATTTTATTGGTATTTAAAATAACATTGCCGCTATCTGGTGCAATAACTCCTGTGACAATCTGGGCTAACTGAGACTGACCATTTCCATCTACTCCTGCAATTCCAAGGATTTCTCCCTTTCCTACGTTTAAGGAAATCTCAGATATCCCATTGTGCTTTGAAGTCTTATTAAAACTTACCTGCTCTAAAGATAGAATATTTTCCTTGGTTTTCATTACTTTCTTATACTCGCTGCTTACCAGTTCCTTACCAATCATCAGATTGGCAAGTTCCGCTTCTTCTGTTTTATCCTTAGTTAGAGTTTTAATGGTCTGTCCAGTTCTAAGTATGGTGATTCGGTCGCTGATTTCTAAAACTTCTCTCATCTTATGGGATATGAATATGACAGATTTGTTCTCTGCTGTTAACTTCCTTATAATCTTAAATAGGCCTTCTACCTCAATGTCAGTTAATGCAGCTGTGGGTTCATCCAAAATGAGTAGTTCTGCTCCACGATATAATGCTTTTAATATCTCTACACGTTGTTGGGCACCAACAGAAATCTCTGTGATTGCCTTGTCAATTTCAATATCCAGTCCATATCTATCCGCTAATTCCAGTATTTCATTCTTAATGGCATCCTTTTTAATAAAAATAGACTTATCCTTCGTAATTCCCAAGATAATATTTTCAAATACAGTCAAAGCCTCAACTAACATAAAATGCTGGTGTACCATACCAATTCCAAGCTTAACAGCTTTGGATGGAGAATCTATTTTCACTTTTTTCCCGTGTAGATAAATACTGCCTCCGGTTGGCTGGTAAAGACCGGTTAAAATATTCATTAAGGTACTTTTTCCTGCTCCATTTTCACCAAGGAGCGTATGTACTTCACCTTCCATAATGGAAAGATTAATCTCCCTATTGGCATAGACCTCGCCAAACTTTTTACTCATATTTTCCATTCTGAGAAATTCTTTCATACTGTATCTCCTAACTGGTAATATTGTATGTAACGCACCATCAACAAAAAGCCATTATCACTTTAGGGATGAACCTTCTTTGCACACTCTTACACCGACAAGATTCCCCAAAAGTATAAAAAAAGTGTAGAAGACCCCTAAGCAGGATCACTTCTACACTTTTGTATCGGTTTACCTATAAAATTAAATTACCTAAATAATTTTTAGGTAATATTAAAAATTGTTTGCTGTTAATATAACATTAATTGTAATAACAGTCAATAGTATTTCAACTTTTAATTTCTTATACTTCTATTAAAAATACTAATCATAGATATTTATTTTATTTATAATAATTATCATGTTTCATTTTTGATGCTAGAAAACCACTTCGACCATAAGAAGAAGTAAAATGGCTACCCTCTATGGCAAGTAGAGGAAATTTCGATTGTTTCGTTCATAATTATATAACTAATTAAGATACAACTCGTTTAATAATGACTGTAACTGTGAAATACTTTTAGAATAATTTTTTATTTCCTGCTTCATTGCTTTTGTAGCATCTTGTACTGTTACAGTCCAGGTGACAAGTTCGTTTCCGTTATTATATTTCCATGAAAGTTCACCCAAATTATCAATCAAAGATAACATTACATAGGAATATTTTGTCATGCTATTATTGAAAGCTTCTTCCTTAGTGATTATGTCTTCAAATTCTAAAGTCCAACCATATGGTTCCGTGGTTGTCTGCAGGGAATTTTTAAAATTACCAAATTTCTCAACTATGTCTAAAGTATTTGCCACTTTACCATTCGCTGACATATCTCCGATATATGCATGCTTTGTCTGATATAATTCATTTGCATACTCTGAAACTATAATTCCGTTTTCCCATATTACTTTGTTGTCCAAATAAACTATATTAATACCATCAGGTATTTCATATCCGATATAAAATTCATTGTTATCTTCCCAAGGAAATGCCAGACGTTCTGATAGAGTAATAACTGCCACATCTCCATCTGTTGTTATATGATTATTTGTATAAACTAAGGAATGACTTTCAAGTGTCCCCTGAATAATCAAAAGATGTGCTTCTTCCTTTGATTGTACCTCCGACAACATCACTTTGTAATTTACCGTACCCTCGGACTGAAAACCAACGATGTAAAATCGGATACCTAAGAGAGCTAAAATCAATAATGCAGTAAGAAATATTCCTGCAACTAAATTACTTTTTGAACGCTGTTTTATTTTTTTCAAATAGTCCATTTCCTTGGTTTCCATATTTGTTTCTACTGGTGCTCTCATTTTTTCTGCTATGTTATTACATTCCATGCAGGATGCTAAATGTGCCTTTATATGTTCATTTGTAGCATTACTTGTTAAACCCTCCATATAAGATGGAAGTAGATCCCGTACAATATCACATTTTAATATTTCACTCATCTTTCATAACCTCCTCTAACAATTTTTCTTTACCTCGATAATAGGTTACTCTTGCCCAATTTTCAGTATGTCCCATAATTTCTCCAATTTCACGAAATGATAAATCCGCAGAAAGCCGCAAATATATCACTTCACGTTGAGGATCCTTCAAATGGTGTAAAGCTTTCATGATTTCAATTTTATTGAAGCCCGCTAATACCATTTCTTCTGGTGATGGAAAATATTCTGTTAAACTTTCTTCCTCTAGAGGTTTTACCATATGATATTTTTTGCAATAGCTGCGCCACTGATTTTTAGCAATCGCGCATAACCATGTAGATATTTTGCAGCTATGATCGTATTTTGATAAACACCGGATGGCCTGATAAAAGGTCTCCTGCATCAAATCCTCTGCAATATTTTCATCATGTGTCATGGAAAGAAGGTATCGATATACAGTTTTTGAATGTTCTTTATATATTTTTTCTTGTGAGTTTTGTAAGTCTCTATCGTTTCTCACCTTATATGTTGCCTCCTTCCCATATGTTTATGAATTAATAACTTCATCTATTAATAGCTGTTATTTTAATTTCGTTACAAACTAAATGAATAATTTTACAAAGTAAGCATACTTAACATTATCAGATATAAAAATAAGCAGTTTAACCGAGAGTTTCAGTTTTACTGCTTACTTAAAACAAATGGAAGTCCTTACTCTGCTATTAGTCAAGCTGAATATCTGTGCAATATAATGTATCTCGAATCTGATACAAATAGTGTATACTTTCAAAACAGCCTTGATAAAGGTTACTCTTCTAATATTTTTTCAAAAAGTAGATACCAGTCCAATCCATAAGCACCATAACCCAAATCTACTTTATCAATATATTTATAACCACATTTTTCATATAGTCGAATTGCAGGAGTATTATGCTCATACACATCCAGACGCAGCGCTTTTATATTATTTTTTCTACCGTATTCCTCTGCAAACTCCAGAAGTTGACTTCCTACTCCATTCTTAGCATACTTCGGATGAACAGCTAGAGTATGCACCACATAAATTTCATCATCAGTTGCATAAATATTCCATGGTGCTGTTTCATACCCCTTTACTATAATATGATTCAAAATAATTGAGCCGACAATTTCATTATTATATCTGGCAATTAATAAATCGTCACATTTAATACCATGAACTGCGCCCTCTTTGGTTGGATAGATTCCCTTTTTCCAACCCGGATAATTAACCCCTTGCTCCAACGAATTAAGGATATCATTATAAAACTGTTCCATTTCATCAATATCAGCAACTGTTCCTTTTTCTATCATTAGTTTCGTGACATGCTCTATATTGTTCATATCCATCCTCCTCGTTATTGTTCGGTACCGTATTTATAATATACCACAGAAAATGAAGTATTCTTGATATTTTGACTACAATTTCTACATCTCTTCCGAATATTCAACAAAGCTTTATTCCAAGCACAATATGCTACTTCCTCATGAAGGGCAAGTCAGCCAGCAATCATTTTGTACTATAATTAATAAGTTTAATATAATAATCTATCAGTTCATATATCCAGTCTTTCAAATTTGTAAACTGAAATCCCAGATTTCTAGCTCTGTCTGTATTGATGCTGTATTCTGGCTCATCATTATATGGTGCATCTTCACCATCTTTAGAAATTATAGCTTTCTTCCCAGTCTTTTGTTCAACATAATCCAATATTTCACGGATAGATATGGTTCCATCTGAACAACCATTCAATGCACCAGTGTAATCTTTATCTACTAAGAAGGAAATAAACTTACCTGCTTCATCAGAACGTATATAGCTCATTTGATAGCTTACATTATTAATTTTCATTGGAATTTCTTTTATTGTATGTTTAATATAAAACAGCAAACGTTTCGTATAATCATCTTCTCCAATAACAAAAGGAAATCTTACTGCTATTGCATTCACATTTTTATATGCCTGCCATAGTGCACATTCTGCCTGTCTTTTAATCTCTTCATAGGGAAAGTCCATTCTAGAACACCAAACAAGTTCCTTGCCCATGGCATCAAAATCTTCCTCTCTGGTATTCCAATGTTTTGGTGCATAAACAGATGTACTTGACATATAAATATATTTATCACAATCTATAACATCTAATACATATTTTATTTCATTAGAACTATAAGCTATTTTATCTATTACAACATCAAATTTTTTACCATTTAAGGCCATTCCCATACTTTCTGGGTTTGTTCTTTCTAATGTTATTCTTGAAACTTTATCTTTAAAAGAATCCTTAACATTGCCCCTTGTTGCAATGGTTACATTATGACCATGTTTAAGAAGGTCATTAACCATAGGTATTCCAAAATATCTTGTTCCACCAATAACCAGTATATTCATGTCAGCCTCCACATAGTTAATATCTATACATTATTTCCACATAACACTTGTATGAAATGATAGAGATAATACCAGTTCATACAAATTATTTACTTTGATATTAATTCGTCTTCATCACTAAATTTGCTATCTATCTGCTGTTTCCTTCTCTTGTGAAAAGACGGAATTTTGTTGTTAAGGGTCTTTCTATCATCAGGTGTATTTTTGTTATCGATATTATAGAATTTTAATTTTTTTTGCAAAACCCACTATTATGTGTCCCTTTGGTAAAATTTCAAGTTCGTTTTCACTAATGCCGCCAAACTTTATAGTTATAATGAAGTATATTGTTACTGCAAGGATTATAGCTAAAAAAGTCGCTATTGTATTACTTTTGCATGCTGCATAGAAAATTATATATGATAAACTTGCTATGGCTCCCATAATAGTCGATGCTGCGAGAGGTATAACAAAATTCCTTTTAATCTTCAATTTGTAGCCCAGGGTCTTTCGCATTGATATTCCATTTAGTATACACATTAGGAATGAATAGACAATAGCCGCAATGGCAAGGGCATAAAAGTTCCATTCAGTGGTAAATAAAATCACCACAAGAACAGCCGTCTGGATAATAAGAGAAAAAAGCGCATTTAAAACTGGAAGATTCATCTTACCAATCCCTTGGAGTACAGTATTGCTTAATGTAGACAATGAATAAAAAACAACAGTAATACTAAGATATCTAAGCAATTCAGATGCTTGCATAAGTGTATCTTCCTGTGGAAATAGGATTTGAACCACGGGTCTTGAAAGTACTGCAAGTCCCACTGCGGAAGGTATAGCAATTAGCATTGTTATGCGGATTGCCACATCAACTTTCTGGTTTATCTCTTTACTATTTCCAAGTGAATAAGTTCCTGAAATACTTGGGAGCATTGCAACTGACATAGCAGATGCAAGGGCAATGGGTATATTGGCAATAACAACAGCTTCACCTGCAAATATACCATATTGAGATGCAATTGCATTTTCTTTATAACCCTTCAAATATATTAATAGTTTTGTATAAACGGTTTGATTTAACGTTGTGCTTAAATTATAAATGAAGGTACTCAATATAATAGGAGTTACATTAAGAAAAATATTTTTTAATATTTCGATATATGGATCCGTTTGATTTTTTGAATTTCGCTGAATTTGCTTTTTTATGATACAATGATTAAGAAAGTATACCAGCAACATAAATAAAAGTGCAATGAAAACGCCTGCTCCAGTACCAATTGCACTTCCTGTGGCACCATATATTGCTTGTGTAGTGTTGTCTGATTGAGCAACTGTTTTCATCAAAAGATACGCTGCTGATATGCTAACTACAGCATTAAAAACTTGTTCAAGAATCTGAGATATAGAAGTCTGAACCATGGTACAATGTGCTTGAAAATAACCTCTAAATACACCTAAAAGACCTGATAAAAAAATAGTAGGGGCAAATACTCGAAGAACAATTAAAGAATTTTCTTCAACAAATAAATTTGCTCCAAAATAAGTAAATAAGCTTGCTAAACCACCGCCTATAATAACATATAAGATAGCACCGTAGAAAATTCTTTGTGCATTTCTATATTCTTTTATTATTAATTTTTTAGCCATTTCTTTTGATATTGCAGATGGAATACTATAAGAAGACACTAGCAGAATCATTGCATAAATATTGTATGCTATACTATAATAACCAATGCCCTCAGTGCCAAGAAGTTCAGTTAATGGGCGTCTATATAAAATTCCAATAATTCTACATATAATTCCTGCAATAGCAAGAATTCCTGCTTGTTTAATAAAACTATTCTTATTACTTTGCTTTGACATAGATAGAAACCAACTTTCAAGTAAGAATTCATCATCAATTATTGTAATTCTTTTTTATCCAACCTTTATCAGCCCAATGCTGATTATCAGCTGATAGTGTTGTTTCTTTTTTGGCTATAGCCTGATGCATCATTTTAGTAAAATAAAATTTTAAACTTACCTTTATTCCCATATGTACATGATATGCTTTTTTATATCTATTGGCCAGTTTCTTTGTTTTATTAATAATATAATTGTGCCGTTTATTGGACAATTCATCCCAAATAACGCCTTCCATTAACCCAATCCCTAACTTTTTAATATCTGTGACACCAAGCCAAGCTAGACTCGTCGCAATGTCTTTTTGGGCTCCGCCATTAAATACGCCAATTGCATTTGTCAAAATCACAGCTTTTTTATGAAACATTTTTTCGTCTGGTCTATGTACCATCCAATGCACACATAGATGATCAAGTAGGGATTTCATCTGCGCCGTAGTTCTTAAGGCATATACAGGAGATGCAAATACAAGTAAATCAGCATCCAATATAGCATTCCATATTGGCATTACATATGCTGCATGAGGACATTTTTCTTCACTTTTAAAAAAGCAGTTTTTGCAACCGCAGCAAAAATACGGCAAATCCTTTGGCAGATAAAATTCCGTTACTTCGTTGTTATCACGTAAATCCTCTAAAAAGATTTCTTTGATATGAAAAGTGCAACCCTTGATCTCGGTACCATTGATAATTACTATCTTCATAATGCCTCCCTACAAATTCCGGTCAAATTAACTTCCATATTTTATGATACCAGATTGATTAAAATAAATAAACTTATTTTCCAAACCTCATAGGACATAATATCTAAGTATCAATCTTTCTCAAAACGGCAGTGTGCTGTTTACTTTGGTAATAAGTCACTAAAAATAGTTGAAAAAAATTCTATTTATTTACGGCTTTCTTGCTAAATACATTGTTATTTTATCATAGAGCGTTATCTTGTTACCGAAACTCTGAATTGCCTCTCTAATTCCTTCATAAAACTTTGTCTTATATGGTTCTTGAAGTGTAATATGGTCCGCATGAGTTCCGATTAAAGAAACATAATCGTCTGCACTGTACTCTCTTGTTTTTCGGTACTCCCGACGTTCAAGATTAACAAA
>JAQZAX010000084.1 GCA_029239455.1 Anaerocolumna sp. | reverse complement strand
TCCAACAAAAGAAGAAGTAAGGCTTGGATTAAGCTGCTGATAAACTGTCTCATCAGCTCCCATATAGTTCGTTACCGTACGGGCATTTCTAGCTGTTTCTCGCTGTATGTTCATAGCCTTTTTAAAACCATCTTCATCAATTGCAAATCCTTTTTCTTCCAATATTTCTTTTGTCAAATCTAATGGGAATCCATAAGTATCGTATAACTTAAATGCATCCTCACCGGATAACATTTTCTTTCCTTCCTTCACTAGAGTATCCTCTAAATCGGAAAGAATATTTAATCCCTGATCAATGGTTTTATAGAAATTATCTTCCTCTATGGTTAATAACTTAAAGATATAATCTTTTTTCTCTTCTAATTCCGGATAGCCGTCTTTCGATTCATCAATTACTGTTTTACCTAAAGTTGCCAAGAACTGTTCCTTAATTCCCAATAATCTTCCATGTCTTGCAGCACGTCTTAATAATCTTCTAAGAACATAGCCTCTTCCTTCATTGGATGGAATAATACCATCTGCAATCATAAAGGTAACAGAACGGATATGATCTGTAATTAATCGAATGGACATATCGGTTTTTGTATCTGCCTTATAAGAAAGCCCAGCAATTTCACATACTTTATCACGAATGGCCTTCATGGTATCTATATCAAAGACTGAATCAACATCCTGAACTACAGTAGCAAGTCTTTCTAAGCCCATGCCTGTATCAATGTTCTTATTATCAAGCTCGGTATAATTTCCATTGCCATCCCCTTCAAACTGGGTGAATACATTATTCCATACTTCAATAAATCTATCGCAGCAGCCAACGCCGCAATCCGGTTTACCGCATCCATATTTCTCGCCACGGTCATAATAAATCTCAGAACAAGGACCACAAGGACCGGCACCATGTTCCCAAAAGTTATCTTCTTTACCTAAGCGATAGATTTTATCTGCAGGAATTCCAATCTCTTTATTCCAAATATCAAAAGCCTCATCATCTTCTTCATAAACAGAAGGATATAATCTGTCAGCATCAAGTCCAATTACCTCTGTAAGGAATTCCCAGGACCATGCAATAGCTTCCGTCTTAAAGTAATCACCAAAAGAGAAATTACCCAACATCTCAAAAAATGTCAAGTGTCTTGCTGTCTTACCAATATTCTCAATATCACCGGTTCGGATACACTTCTGACAGGTGGTAACTCTCTTTCTTGGAGGAATCTCCTGTCCTGTAAAGTATGGTTTTAAAGGTGCCATACCAGAATTAATTAATAATAAACTCTTATCATTCTGAGGGACAAGAGAAAAACTATTCATTCTTAAATGTTCTTTGCCTTCAAAGAACTCTAAATACATTTTTCTTAACTCATTTACACCGTAAGCCTTCACGCTTTTTGCCTCCTACGTACAATCAATGTTTTCTCTCCAAAAACTTAAAAATAGAGAGTCTGCTAGTACAATATTATAAGTTTTTATTATATATTTGTCAATGAATTGTGGAATTAACTATATATTACTCCAATAAAATTTATATTTTTTATCTTTAAACAGAGAAATGACCCTAAACCGCACAAAGTTTAGAGTCACAGGCTCAAACATATGAAAAGTGTATAGTAAACCTCAAAAGGTACTAACCAATAACACAAATAACATAGGCATATAATAATTGGTTTCAATTATTTTTACAATACATCTTGCATGTTTGGATTCCAATATGACATATTTGGTTTTACTTACATTCTACCTTACGCATTATAACAATTTTTCTATATCATATTTTGAGTTAACTATCAACCACATAGAAGTAAAATAACACATGATATTCCAAACACCAATTCCATTTAGCTTATATTTCTCAACTAATTCTAATATTGCATCAACACTTCTTGCATCTTTAAACCTTACTATATATTCATAATTTTCCACATATCGAAAATATGCTGACTGGGAATTCACGTCATATTGAATTGGAACTCCCTCTTCCCCTGCTAATGCAACAGCGGCATTATGAGTTATTGATTGACCTCTTGTAACTCCTTCTTCATATGGAAGCTGCCAAATGTGTCCAATGGTTGATATACCAAAATTAATCTTCTCTTCTGGAATTTGGGACGTTACATAAGCGATTAATCTATCCAATGTGTCAAAAGATATAGCTCCAACCGGCACTCCAATAGTAAAGCCTAGTTCATACGTGATTAGCATTACGCCATTCACTATCCGTCCAAGTCTCTGGTAGTCAAATCCTGGTTCCAAAATGCCTGTAAGCAATTCAAATGTGCCTTGATTGATTGTAGTAATTACTACATATCCCTCCTCATTCAGACGAAGGGTTATTGCTTCAACAAACTCTAAATACAATTCTCTGTCCTGGGGAAAAAGATAAGGCGCATCCAAATTCAAACCATAATAACCTTTTTCTTTGATTTTCTTAAGGACATTATCTATCAACCTAAATTGCAGCGCTTTGCTGTTTAGTATTAGATGCGCTGCCTCTGTGTTTTCAGCTGAAATTGACATCAAAGGTGCAGTCCCATATACCTTTGCCAGCTGAATTAAATCAGAATCATCTATGTCTATTAGTTCTGAATCTCCCATTACTTTATAATTATAGATAGTTAAATAAGTAAGAAAAGGTAACGTCTTTCTTAATATACCTCTGTCTATAAATGGATAAGCATACCCATTTACAGAGATCTTTCTTAATTTTTCACCTTTGTAACTTATCACAATGGTTTCTCCCGGAAATATATACTCTCTATTTGAAAGATAAGGATTATTTCTTAGTAGATCCATAACAGTAATACCAAATGTATCTGCAATACTTTCAAGTGTATCACCATCCAGAACAGTATAAGTAATTTCAGGATATAAAATAACCAAAGTATCACCAATTACTAAATTATCCGGATTATTTATTTCATTCTCTATAATTAACCTGGATTCCGATACTCCGTAGATTTCTGCAATTGATTTTGTCGTATCCCCTGGCTGAACTACATGTATTTCATACATACGCTACCTCTATATAATTAACTCATTACTAATATATATATGAATATATTGCATGATAATTCATATAACAAAGCCAGATTTTATTTTTACAGTGTATCTTCTTGCAAATAACTAGATCAAATGCGCAGGATAAACCTTCAGAGGTGGTGTTCAAAAAACGTAGGTGTAGTGGTGCTACACCGAGGCTTTTTGAATTCCGCATCTGAAAGTTTAGACAAGTAATTGGTCTAGTTAATTGAGGATGATATACTAGTAGTGATTACTTAGAATTCTTATAAGAAATTTCATTATCCAAAACATGATTTGTAAAATAATGTTCTATATTTTGTAATGTAGTTTCAGCAATATTATAGAGTGCCTCTTCTGTTAGAAAGGCCTGATGAGAAGATACAATCACATTTGGCATGGATATGATCCTGGATAAAACATCATCTTTAATTATTTTATAAGACATATCCTCATAAAATAATTCCGTTTCCTCTTCATAAACATCGAGGCAGGCACCGCCTATTTTTTCATCCTTGATGGCATTTAATAAATCCTCGCTGTCAATTAATGCACCTCTTGAGGTGTTGATAATATATACTCCATCTTTCATTCTCTTAATGGAATCTTTATTTATCACATGGAACGTATCTTTGGTTAATGGACAGTGCAGTGAAATTATATCGGATTTTTCACATAACTCATCAAACCCAACGTAAGAAACATCAAAATCTTTTACAGGATAAGGATCATATGCTAGTATATTCATTCCAAATCCCTTGCAAATATCAATAAAAACCCTGCCGATCTTACCGGTTCCCACCACACCCATTGTTTTTCCATGTAAATCAAAGCCAACTAATTCATTGAGACTAAAATTAAAATCACGGGTTCTTACATAAGCTCTGTGTGTTTTTCGATTCAAGGTAAGTAATAGTGCTATTGCATGCTCTGCAACTGCATAAGGGGAATAGGCAGGAACTCTGACAATAGGAATCTTACCTGCTGCTGCCTTGACATCCACATTGTTATATCCTGCGCACCGCATGGCTATTAATTTAATTTCATTCTCGTATAAAATCGCAATTGTTTTACTATCAATTGAGTCATTTACAAAAGCAACTGCAGCATCAAATCCTTTCGCTAAAACTGCCGTCTTTTGATTTAATTTGGATTCAAAATACTCAATTTCAACCTCATAAGCTTCTTTTAATTCATCAAAAAATATTCTATCATAAGGTTTGGTATCATAGAAACATACTCGTATCATAAATTACACATCCTTTTTTTCTTATTATTACCTTGTATTATTAAAATTATGATGTAATAAAATGGATATTAGTTCAAGATAAGTACAAAAAAATTGAAACCAAGTTCTTTAAACCTGGTTTCAACTAATTGTTAATTCTTTTATTTAGCAGCTCGTAGGGGAATCGAACCCCTGTTTCCGCCGTGAGAGGGCGGCGTCTTAACCGCTTGACCAACGAGCCTTACAACATGTAGTATTGTACTACATTATAAAACTAAATGCAAGAATTATTTTTACTATTATTCAAAAAATTGATTCAATTAAATCAATAATAAAAAGTATTTTCGTGTTTAACTTTCTATTGAAAAAAGTCCATAAGAGAAATCTGGTTAGATAAAGGCAAATTTTCAAGGAGTCCTAAATCAGCCATCAATTCAGTAACTGTAGTACTGACTTTGCAGCGGCTTCTAAAATCATCCCGGGACAAGAATTTGCCGTCCCCTACTGCTTCCACAATTGCATCCGCTGCCTTTTCACCTAATCCGTCAATCGTACTTAAGGAAGGCATGAGCTTGCCATCTATTATTTGGAAATGATGGGCTTTTGCAATATAAATGTCAACAGGTAAAAATTCAAAACCTCTGGCATACATTTCTTGTACAATTCTCATATCTTTATATTGGTCCTGCTCTTTATTCGTCAGCTCATTGCTGCGTCTTTTGAAATCAGCCAAATGATGCTCTAAGCGTTCTCTACCAAGACACATTAGCTCGTAATTAAAAGCAGAAGCACGAATACTGAAATAGGCTGCATAATATGCTAATGGGTAATAAACTTTAAAATAGGCGATACGGAAAGCCATCATAACATAGGCGGCTGCATGAGCCTTTGGGAACATATACTTAATTCTCTTACAGGACCAGATATACCAATCAGGCACACCATTAGCGATCATTTCTTCTTCCATATCCGGAGTAAGTCCTTTTCCCTTACGTACACTTTCCATGATTTTAAAGGAATGTCCACTATCTACTCCCATTCCAATCAGATAAGTCATAATATCATCTCTGGTACAGATTGCGGTGGATAAGGTACATTTTCCTTCTTGAATTAATGTTTGAGCATTATTTAACCATACATCCGTTCCGTGGGATAAACCAGAGATGCGGACCAAGTCAGAGAATGTCTTTGGTTTCGTATCACGAAGCATCTGCATAACAAAGTCTGTACCAAATTCAGGAACACCAAGACAGCCTAAATCACAGCCGCCTAAATCTTCTGTCTTTAGACCAAGTGCACTTAGATTATCAAATAGTGATAATACTTTTTGTTCATCCAGCCTTATACTTTTGGCATCTACTCCTGTTAAATCCTCTAACATACGAATCATGGTTGGATCGTCATGACCTAGAATATCTAATTTTAATAAGTTATGATCAATGGAGTGATAATCAAAATGGGTCGTAATTGTTTTTGTATTCATATCATTGGCAGGTCTTTGCACCGGAGTAAAGGAATAGATTTCTTCCCCATGAGGTAATACAATGATTCCGCCCGGATGCTGTCCTGTTGTTCTTCGAACGCCGACACAGCCACTAACAATTCTCTCAATCTCTGCTCTTCGCTTGTGCTGCCCTCTTTCTTCATAATACTTAAGAACATAGCCATACGCTGTTTTGTCTGCAAGGGTACCTATGGTGCCGGCACGGAATGTATGACCTTCTCCAAAGATTACCTCCGTATAATCATGGGCTTTACTTTGATATTCCCCAGAGAAATTAAGGTCGATATCCGGTTCCTTATCACCATTAAATCCAAGAAATGTTTCAAAAGGGATATCATGTCCATCTTTATTTAATGGATGCCCACATACCGGACAATTTTTACCTGGCATATCACAACCGGAACTGCCGGCATATTGTTTCACTTCCTCCGAATCAAAATCAGAGTAGTGACAATTCGTACAGTAATAATGGGCAGATAATGGATTTACTTCTGTAATACCTGACATGGTAGCAACGAAAGAAGATCCTACCGAACCTCTAGAACCTACCAGATAACCATCATCATTGGACTTCCACACCAATTTCTGAGCGATAATGTACATAACGGCAAATCCATTACTAATAATGGATTTTAATTCATGCTCCAAACGTTGTTCTACCTGAATTGGCAGATAAGGTCCATACATGGAATGGGCCTTATCATAACAAATTTCTCTTAAAGTAATATCAGAATTCTCAATGACAGGCGGACATTTATCCGGACGTACTGGTGATATATTTTCAATCATATCAGCAATTTTATTGGAATTGGTGATTACCACTTCTACCGCCTTTTCTTTCCCCAGATACATGAATTCTTCCAACATCTCTTCTGTTGTACGAAAATAAAGAGGTGCCTGATTATCTGCATCCTTAAAGCCCTTACCTGCCATAATGATTCTTCGATACACTTCATCTTCCGGGTCCATAAAATGTACATCACAGGTAGCAACAACCGGCTTATTAAACTCTTCTCCCAGGCGAATGACTTTACGATTCATTTCCATAATTTCTTCTTTTGAGTTAATATTAATTTTATCACTATGAATCATAAACTCATTATTACCTAAGGGTTGAATCTCTAAATAATCATAAAAATGGATTAATCTTGTTATTTCTTCCGGTGGCTGTTCTCTAAGAAGTGCCTGGTACAGTTCGCCCGCCTCACATGCTGACCCGATTAAGAGTCCCTCTCTGTTCTCAAGGAACAGGCTTTTGGGTATACGGGGCCTTTTATTATAATATTCAATATGGGAAAGGGATATTAATTTATAGAGGTTAATTCTTCCTATATCATTCTTAGCTAATATAATTGCATGATAGGTAGGCATTTTCTTAATTGCATCTGGGGAAAGTTTATCAAGAGAATTAATCTCATGAATGTACTTTATTTCTTTTCCTTTCAGCATATCTACAAATTTTAAGAATATTTCCGCCGTAGCCCCAGCATCATCCACGGCGCGGTGATGATTCTCTAAGGATACATTCAATGCTTTGGCAACTGTATTTAATTTATATCTGCTTAAATCCGGCAAAAGAATTCTTGCTAACCCTACAGTGTCAATTACGGTAAATTCTGTTTTAAGGCCTAATTCTTCTGATTTTTTTGTTATAAAGCTTACATCAAAGGATGCATTATGGGCAACTAAAACAGATTGTCCGCAAAACTCCAGAAATTTAGGAAGAATTTCGTCAATCTGTGGGTATTCCATAACCATATCGTCATTGATACCTGTAAGTTCTTCAATTTCATAAGGAATCGGAATCACAGGATTAATAAACGTGCTGAATTTATTAGTAATTACACCATTTTCAACCTTTACGGCACCTATTTCTATAATTTTATCCTTTACTGGTCCAAATCCTGTTGTTTCAATATCAAATACAACAAAAGAGTCATCTAAGGTCTGTCCTTTTGTATTGATTACAACTTCTTTCGTATCATCAACAACATAGGCTTCAACACCATAGATAATTTTAAACTCCTTAAGCCTGTCCCACTCAGATTCAGGATAATCCTTTTTACTGAGTGCATGATTCGCCTCCGGGAATGATTGTACAACTCCATGGTCAGTAACTGCAACTGCTTTATGCCCCCAGGCAAACGCCCTTTTTACTAAGTCTTTCACATCAACAACGGAATCCATATCACTCATCATAGTGTGAGCATGCAGTTCAACGCGCTTTTCCTGACTGTTATCCATTTTCGTTGTGGTAAAATCAGAAATTGATTTAATTCCAACAATTGAGCCGATGGAGATTTCCTTATCATAACGGTCCAGTAAGGCCATTCCTTTTAATTTTACGAATTTACTCGGGCTTAACTGCTTTGAAACTTCAGCAGCCTCCTCGGTTTTTATAAATATTTTCCCTTGTATGGAATCCGTAAAATCTGTTATGGAGAATATAATAATCGTTTTTTCATTACGTATTTCCCTTAGTTCAATATTAAGTATTTTGCCTCGTATCACCACTTCACCGATCTCATCTTGAATTTCTGAGATTGGCACTGCATCACCTTCAAATCCTTTACCATAAAAGATATCAGGATCGTGAATGGTTTTATTATAGGTTTGTTTGTTTTTGTCATATGTACTCTTTGGTTTGCCATCATTTGTGGCAGTAGCTTTTGTCGCTGCGATTTCACCTTCTGGCTTATCATTATGGGTTTGATTTGTTTCCTGGTACCCTGCTGTGTTTATATCCCTATGCTCCTCATACTCTTGGTCTTTTTGTGAATTTCCATTAACATTTGGATTATTTGCAACGCGAACAAATTCATAATCCGTTTTCTCTGATTTATCCTGTTCGAAAGCTTCTTTGTACTCAAAACGTACATTGACATCAAATTGAAAACGTTCTCTATACATATCCATTATGTATTTCGCTACTTCCCCGGATAATTTTCGAATTAAAAAATTCTCTTCACAGAGAAATGTCATTGTAGTATCATGAAATAGAATCTCTGACATTTCTAACACGTTATATTCTAATATACTTTTATCCCTTAAATCATCTGCAATACTCTCTTTATATAGTTCAAATAACTTCTCAGGAGTATATTGTGCAGATAATATATATGATTCACATATAACAACAGTACCCGGTGCATTGGAAAAAAGCTGTTTATATAACAGATATTCCATCTTCTTTATATATTTTCTTTGAATAAGTCTGCTGCTTTTTGTAAAGATTCTGATTTCTGATTTTGTCTTTGAAACAACAGCCCTCTCTACGGTAACATCCTTAAACAGGTTCCCTAATTCATTTGGTATATTTGTTAATTGATCAAATACTTCAAAAAAAAGCATTCCCATAACCTTGCCCCATTTCATATAAACTATCGATATACTCCATCATGTTAAATTATATTAGTTTCCAGTTAAACAATTTCTTGTTCTTGTAACTTCTTCATGTTTAGTAATTCCTCACGTAACGAAGATAATAACTCTGCTTCCGGAACTTTTCGAATTACCTTACCCTTTTTAATAATAATGCCTTCTCCAATTCCTCCGGCAATTCCTATATCTGCTTCTTTGGCTTCCCCTGGTCCGTTAACGGCACAGCCCATAACTGCAACTTTAACATCCAAATCAATATCCTGGACCATGGCTTCAACTTCACCTGCTAAACGGATTAGATCAATCTGGGTTCTTCCACAGGTCGGACAGGAAACTAACTCAACTCCACCTTTACGAAATCCTAGTGTTTTTAAGATTAATTTGGCGGATTTCACTTCTTCTATAGGACTACCGGTTAGGGATACGCGAATAGTATCTCCGATTCCCTGGTATAAAATTACACCGAGTCCCACTGCTGATTTGATATTGCCTGCCAGTACTGTTCCTGCCTCTGTAATTCCTACATGCAGCGGATAGTTCGTTTGTTTTGCTATTATTTCATGTGTTTTTATGCACATCAATACATCCGATGATTTAATGCTAATCACCAGATTATAATATCCTAATTCTTCGATGATACGAACTTTATCAAGTGCACTTTCTACAATACCCTCAGCCGTAACACCATGATATTTCGCCACCAGCTCTTTCTCAAGGGAACCACTATTTACACCAACCCTGATAGGAATATTTCGTTCCTTTGCCACTTTAACGACTGCTTTAAGATTATCTAACCCGCCGATATTACCTGGATTAATACGTATTTTATCCGCTCCAAATTCTATTGCAGCTATGGCTAAACGATAATCAAAATGAATATCAGCTACAAGAGGAATATGAATCTTATTTTTAATCTCTGCTAACGCTTCTGCCGCCTGCATTGTTGGAACCGCACATCGAATAATATCACACCCTGCAGCTTCTAGTGCCAGAATCTGCGCAACCGTTTCCTCTACGTTTTCCGTTTTTGTATTAGTCATAGATTGAATCAATATTGGATTGTTTCCACCAATTACTTTATTACCGATGGCTATCACTTTCGTATTCTCTCTCATATTTCTACCCACCTCATATCCCAGGTTTACCTGCGATACTGCCATAAATAAACAGGTTGAAAGAATCAATTTATTTACGGCAATCCCTTCTATTATTAAATTATCTTTCAACCTTTATCCAATAAGTTCTGGTTAACCTTACTAAAATAAATAAAGTGGATATTGCTATCCACTTTATCGCAGTTGAAAGCAGACGTTACAAGTCTATAAAAACAAACGGCTGATATCATTATACATAATAAATAGCATTAATAGCATCAGTAATGCTAATCCAATCATGTGAACAAGTCCTTCCTTGTTCTGATCTATCGGCTTTCCTCTAAATAATTCGAGAAATAAAAATACCAAACGTCCTCCATCAAGTGCCGGTAATGGTAATAAATTCATTACACCTAAATTGGCACTAAGCAGGATACTTATATTTGCTATGTTTAATAATACAAATTTCGTACCATCGCTCTTACTTTCTTCAATAGTATTATCTATTATATTTACGATACCAACTGGTCCCGCTAGCTCATCAGCACCTACTTTACCGGAAATTAATTGTCCTAGACCTTCAATTGTAGTAACAATCCAGTATTTTACTTCCACAGCACTATATTTAATAACTCCCAGTGCATTGGTTTTTACTCTGCCTGTATTAAAGCTAATACCAATACTATAGTTATCACTTGCAAGGGCTGGCGTAACTTGCACATCATATTCAACACCATCTCTCGTATAAGTAATTTCTAACGTTTTCTCCGATAAAGGGTTTTTTATTAAATACTCTTTTAATTCTGCACCATTTGCTATGGATGTACCCTCTATTTTAACTAAGGTATCACCTGCTCTTATTCCTGCATTATATAACGGAAAATCCTGAATGATTTCCGATAAAACAGCAGGATTGGTGTCTGCTGTATATCTAAAGCCAAGGATAAACTTTCTTTGCTTTACCGGCTGCAATGTTACGGTATTTTCTATGTCATCACGTAGGTATGAAATTGAAACCGGTTCTCCGCTTAATGGATTATATTGTAGAAAAGTTGCAATCTCACGTCCTAAGTTAATATTTTTACCATTAATCTCTGTAATAATATCTCCTGTCTGAATTCCAACTTCTTCTGCTGGAGAATTTGAACTTACTTCTGTTACATAGGCAGGATCATATCCTACTGCCCCAACAACAAACATGGAAAGTATGAATGCAAGAATAAAATTAAATAGAGGACCTGCAAAAATAACTGAAATTCTTCCCCATACCCCTTTTTTATTAAAAGCTCGATCATCATCGCTAGTTTCGTCTTCTCCAAGCATCATGCAGGAACCGCCGATTGGAAGAACTTTCCATGAATAAATTGTATTTTCTTTTATTTCTACATTAGTTTCTATATCATGGTGGGATAAGTTCACCTGGAGATGATATCTATTTTTGGTTTTCACTAAAGATAAAATTCTCGGCCCCATACCAACTGAAAATTCAGTTACAAAAACGCCATTTGCTTTTGCAAGCATAAAGTGTCCTAATTCATGAATTACAATAATCAAACTAAAAATTAAA
>JAQZAX010000083.1 GCA_029239455.1 Anaerocolumna sp. | reverse complement strand
AATTGTAAGGAGTCTCGGAATGAAGAATAAAAAATATGCACTTATTCTCTTGCCATGGGTTATTATCCTTGTACTATTGCTTGGTTATTATCATTTTGGCATAAATAATCAAAGCATAAATTATCATAGCACCACTCAAACAGCTGACTTCACTCACAATTCGGAAGATAAACCTCTCCTCCAAAACGAAACAGATTCCAACATTGGAAGAAGTTGAATCTTCAAACCAAATAAGTTCCATGTCACTTGAAGTAATGAAATCTTTACCTGCCGGTACAAGTATAAGTAGGGATAATTTAGTTGACATAACAATGGATCACTTGTTTTATTATGAAGAAATTAAGGACAGCATCCTCACAAGAATTACCGGAATCTCCTACCCAAAGGATTGCACTATACCTTTGGAGGATTTAAGGTATGTCAGAGTATTGCATTATGGGTTTGACGGTGAGATTTATACCGGGGAATTAATTGTTAATGAGGCAATTGCCGGGGACATTGTAGAAATCTTCTTAGAACTTTATGATGCAAAATACCCGATAGAGCAGATGGTACTAGTCGATGAATTTAAGGGCGATGATTATTCCTCTATGGCTGCAAACAATACATCCTCCTTTAACTACCGGACGGTATCTGGGGGAACCAGTCTGTCAAAACATGCCTATGGGTTGGCAATCGATATGAATCCTTTATACAACCCTTATGTAAAATATAATAAGAAGGAAACTGTTATCCTGCCGGTGGAAGGCGCACCTTATGCAGATCGCTCCCTGGATAATCCTTATTATATCAGGGAAGGGGATGTCTGTTATGAAGCATTTACAAAACACGGGTTTACCTGGGGAGGTTTCTGGAAAAACCCGGATTACCAGCATTTTCAGAAAGAAATTAATTAATTTATAGTATATCAGAAAAATACCGGGAGTACTGCCTACAGGCTACTCCCGGTAAATATTTGCAAGGAATTTATTATAATCTCTTTAACAGTTCTTCTCTTTGCGCTTCAAAGCCTGGTTTTCCAAGAAGTGCGAACATATTCTTCTTATAGCTTTCAACACCTGGTTGGTCAAAAGGATTCACTCCAAGTAAATATCCGCTGATACCGCAGGCAAATTCAAAGAAGTAGAACAATTGACCCAGGAAGAATTCATTCTGCTCTGGAATATTTACCATAAGATTAGGTACTCCACCATCGGTATGTGCAAGTCTTGTACCGCTCATGGCACTCTTGTTGATGAAATCCACACTCTTGCCGGCCAAGTAATTAAGACCGTCTAAATCAACCTCTTCTTCCTCAAGAATAATTTCACAAGTAGATTTTTCAACATTTAAAACTGTTTCAAATAAAGTTCTTTGTCCGTCCTGGATGAACTGACCCATGGAATGTAAGTCTGTGGTTAAGTCAACAGAAGCCGGGAAAATACCTTTTTGATCTTTACCTTCGCTTTCCCCTTGTAACTGTTTCCACCATTCAGAAACATAGTGAAGAGATGGTTCATAATTTGCTAAGATTTCAATACTCTTACCTTTTCTAAGAAGAATATTGCGGATTGCAGCATACTTCATAGAATCGTTGGCTGCAAATGGATTGTTTAGACAGCTTTCACGCATGGAAGCTGCGCCTTCCATTAATTTCGTTATGTCTGCACCACTTACTGCGATTGGAAGCAATCCAACTGCAGTAAGTACGGAGAAGCGACCGCCGATATCATCTGGTACAACGAAGGATTCATAACCTTCCTCTGTTGCCAAATTCTTTAATGCGCCTTTTGCTTTATCTGTAGTTGCATAGATTCTTTTGGCAGCTTCTTCCTTGCCATACTTTTCAATTAATAATTTCTTAAATACTCTGAATGCAATTGCAGGTTCTGTAGTCGTTCCTGACTTACTTATCATATTAATGGAGAAATTCTTATCTCCTATTACATCGATTAAATGTTTGATATAGGTACTGCTGATACTATTACCCACATAATAAATCTCCGGAGTTTTTCTGATTTCTTTTGTCACATTATTATAGAAACTGTGTCTTAGAAATTCGATGGCAGCACGTGCTCCAAGATAAGAACCTCCGATACCAATTACTAATAATATATCAGAATCCTCTTGAATTTTCTTTGCTGCTGCCTGAATACGGCTAAATTCATCTTTGTCATAAGCTACAGGAAGATCAATCCATCCTAAGAAATCATTACCTGCTCCTGTTTTTTCAACTAACTCTTTTTTCACACTTTCTGTTAGTTTTTCCATCATTTTTATTTCGGAATCTGCGATAAAACTGCCAGCTGCTGAATAATCAAATGTTACTTTAGTATTCATTCTCTTGCACTCCTTTATTAAACTTATTATAGTGTTACGGGCTATAATTTAACATACATCATTTTAACAAAGTTATACATGATTATCAATAACATTTTAATTATCCTACAGTTATGCCATTTTAATTATCTTACAGTTATGCCATTTTATATCCTAACATTATGCCAAAAATTCTTTTAATGTATCTGCAATGATTTTTTCTTCCAGATAGTCCAATTGTTTCGTCTTCTTAGGTGCCCTTACAAGACTCACAGAATTGCTTTTAGACCCACGTGTGCCTGCACTATCCGTTTTGTTCGGTTTATTCTCTTTCACCTCACTGCTTGTTACCTCTTCTAATGCAACTGCTATTTTCTCTTGCATTATGCTAACACTTTCATTTAAAGCTGTATCAATGAGTGGTTGGTTTGCTGCTTCTCTTGTAGTTTGATTCTGCATTTCAATATTTTGATTATGCTCTATCTCAGATTCAGCTTCTGTTCGGGTATAATTCTTATGCTCCCTGCGATCCCTGATTTCTTTCTTTAAACTTTCTTTTCTTGCCTGGGCTATCGTCAGATGCTCTCCTGGCTTTTTGTTCTTCTCTTTCTTAGCCGCTTTCTTCTCCAGCAACAAAGCTTTCCGAATTTCTTCCTGCCTGATTTTATCTTCTTTTTTACGCTGTTCTTCTGCCCTTGCTTCTGCTCTTCTTTGTTCTAGTTCCAGTCGGTCTGCCTCTCTTTTACGTTCGATTGCCAACTTCTCTTCCTTTTTCATGCGCTCCCTGGTTTCATAGGCAAGCTTTCGTCTTGCCTTTACAGCTTCCTTCTTTTGCAATTTAGCATATTTTTTTTCTTGCTTTAATCTGGCTCTCGCTTCCGATTTTAGCATTGCCCGTTCAGCGCGGCTCAGTGCCTTTGGAGCACGCTTTAGACCTTGTTCCCCTGCTTCACCTTCCACTTGTTCTTTGTATTGCTCAAACATCTCCGGATGCTCTAATCTTACTTTATATAGATTCTCCAGGTAATCCTTCATATTGATACGGATTAGTTGTTTTTTACCCGGAATATTAATCAACCCATCGATAAATATCAACATGCCTCCAACTATAATACCCACAGAAAATGTACCTAAAATTTGCTGTTTTCCACATTCATAAATAAGCCCTAAAATTGAGCTGATTGAACCGATTAGGAGATTTAGTATAAGAACTTGTCCACCAATATTCTCCCATGTTGATAAGTATAATCCACAGAATTTATGCCGATATACATGTTTATCCACAAAGATATCCACATTATTCACACCAATTTTCAGTTTATAGCAGCTTTCAAACTTCATTTTCATGGTTTGTGTCAGCTTATTTTTGGAGGTCCCCATATTATCGGATGCCTTTACCAGTAATGCATACTTAATTTGCAGTATCAACTTCACAATAATACCCAAAGCACCAAGGCCCAACATTATGTTAATAAATAAATTTCGATCAAACAACTCCTGCATCACGTAAAAATCCCCTTTCTTACCATTCATTATCAGATATTATAACTAATATCTGCCATTTTGGAAAGAGAGGGGACGAAAGAATCGTTTGACATAAGTGGTCAAACTATACTATGAAAATACAGAATTCCATGTATACCTATCAATTATTTTTACAATTTTATTGCTTTACCGGGTACGCCGTCGATTGCTGTCAGCCAAAAATTTTATATCTCATGCATAAGTTTAAGAATCAGCTTAACGGAATGCTCAATGGCTTTTTCTTCAAATACGTCATAATCCATATGTGCACTATCATCTGCCTTATCAGAAATCGCCCGTACAATTAGAAACGGTATCTGATTTAAACATGCAGTGTGGGCTATGGCTGCACCTTCCATTTCCGTGCAGTAACCTTGAAAATGATCCACAATCCATTGCTTTTTATCTTTATCGTTGATAAACTGATCGCCGCTGACAATCCTGCCACAGTATACATTAATGTCCGGATTTACTTTTTTGCATACATTATATGCAATATCAACAATTTTAGAATCTGCAGTAAAAACCGAAGTTTCCATTCTTGGAATAATGCCGTATTCATGTCCAAAACCAGTTACATCCATATCGTGATGCATGGCATCGGTTGATATTACAATATCTCCAATATTGATTTCATTTCTTAGGGAACCTGCAATTCCAGTATTAATGACAATTTCAACCTCAAACTCATCCACTAATATCTGAGCACATATTGCAGCATTGACCTTGCCTATTCCGGAGCGAACAACTACTACTTCCTTCCCTTTTAGCTTACCTGCATAGAATTCCATAGTTGCTCTACTAGTTACCTGTACCTCTTGCATTTTACCCTTTAACTGGTTTACTTCTTCATCCATAGCGCCGATGATTCCAATTTTATTCATTCTATAACTCCTTATCTCTGTTTATTGTATAGATTACCCACAGTGCAGGTAAATAAATTCTAACCAATGCAATTATTATAGCGGAAAACATTTAAATTCACAACTTTTTTACTTGCCAAAAACCAATTTGTCTACGGAAGAATCTGGGCTGTATCCCAGGATACGATTCATAATTTAATTTATTTAGACTAATTCGCCAAAGTGCTCTTTTTGCACTTTGTGTACCTCAATTGTTGCTATGAAGCCGTAAGGCTGAATAGTAACTATATTGCATCGGCCATAATATTTGAATATTGAAATATCCTTTGAAAATGGTTATAATAATTTGGAATATTAATTAGAAAAGGAAATTAAAATTATGCAATTTAAAACAAATGGAGTATGTTCTTCACAAATTGATTTCGATATTGAAAATGATGTAATAAAAAATGTTAAATTCAAAGGCGGATGTGCCGGCAATGCTATCGGACTCTCTAAATTAGTGGAAGGAATGAAGGTGGATGAAGTTATTTCACGCCTAGAAGGAACAACCTGTGGAACGAATCCTACCTCATGCCCTGATCAATTAGCAAAAGCCTTAAAGGAATGGAGGAAGTAAAATGAAACGTATTGTCTTAACCGGTGGAGGAACTGCTGGCCATGTTACACCAAACATTGCTCTTCTGCCCTCACTAAAAAAGGAAGGTTTTGATGTACATTATATTGGTTCCTATGACGGAATTGAGAAGAAGCTTATTGAGGAGCTTGGAATACCCTATTATGGTATATCCTCCGGTAAGTTAAGACGATACTTTGACCCTAAAAACTTTAGTGATCCATTTAAAGTAATAAAAGGCTATCTGGAAGCTGCCGCTCTCATGAAGCGTTTAAAGCCAGATGTAGTTTTCTCTAAGGGAGGCTTTGTTACAGTACCTGTAGTCCTTGCTGCGAAGAGAAAAGGTATTCCTGCCATAATTCATGAATCCGATATGACTCCTGGTCTGGCAAATAAAATCTGCATCCCTTCTGCGAAGAAAATATGTGCTAACTTTCCAGAAACAATCAAATACCTGCCGGAAGGAAAAGCAGTACTAACCGGTACGCCCATTCGTCAGGAGTTATTCTCCGGCAACAAATTAAGTGGCTTGGATTTCTGCGGATTTACTACCAATAAACCGGTTATTCTAGTGATTGGCGGAAGTACCGGCTCCGTGATTGTGAATGAAGCAGTCAGAGCAGTTCTTCCAAGTTTACTTCTGAATTATCAGGTAATTCATTTATGTGGTAAAGACAAAGTAGATTCTAGTCTTACTCATATCCCTGGTTATGTTCAGTACGAATATATTAAAAAAGAGTTAAGCGACTTGTTAGATGCTGCTGACATCGTAATATCAAGAGCGGGGGCTAATGCAATCTGCGAACTTCTGGCACTTCGCAAACCTCATATTCTGATTCCCCTATCCGCAGCCTCTAGCCGGGGAGATCAAATATTAAATGCAGAGTCATTTGAACGTCAGGGATACAGCTATGTATTAAAAGAAGAGGCGCTAAACTCTAATTCCCTGCTAGATGCAATTAATTATGTTTATGAAAATAAAAAGGCCTATATGGAATCAATGAGTAAAAGCGAGTTAAACAATTCAATTGAGACAATCATAAAATTAATAAAAGACATTTCCAAATAATTGGTACCTTAAAAGGGCTGCATAATTTCGATTCGTCAATTTCGACAGCATCTGCTATGGAAAATAATCTTATCAGAAATTACTGCCGCCCTTTTCATCTGCCTCTATAAAAATCTTATTCCTAAGAATCAATAGGTAGTTCTGAATTTATATCTTATTTCTTAAGGCTTCTGCAAGTTGGGAATCTTCTCCCTCTGCATAAGCACCTTGCTTCCAGGTCATTTGCAAAGTGTCCTTATGATATCTTGGAATAATGTGAATATGAAAATGGAAAATAGTTTGTCCCGCTGCCTCCTCATTATTCTGAACAATATTAATACCGTCACAGTTTAATTCTTCTTTTAATCCCCTCGCCACTTTAGCTGCAACAGTAAGTGCTTTTGCAGCTACTTCTTCGTCTAATTCATAAATATTAGCAAAGTGTTTCTTAGGAATTAATACAGTATGACCTTTGGCAGCCGGTGAAATATCAAGAATTGCTTTGAATAAATCATCTTCATATATAGTTAATGCCGGTATTTCACCTCCAATTATTTTACAAAAAATACAATTATTATTCATTTTTCATCCTCCATTTTCTATAAATAATTTATATTGCTTTAGATTATACTATTTTTATCGGATTTATGGTAATTTAACCGTGTAGGTTGTCGTTTCTTGTAAATGAGTTTTTATTGTACAATGTGTCATATTCTGCTAATATAGGCTAAGGAGGTGAAGAAAAGTGTTAACTAATGAAGAAGAACAAAGACTGAATGAGTTAATGAACTCTAACAAAGAATTTGCCTACTTTATAGATAAAGCCCATCAAGAGGGAATATTATTAGCATCTCAGATTTCACATGAATTTCGAAATCCGCTAACATTAATTAAAAGTACCGTTCAGCTTATTGAGTCCATGCATCCCGAAATAAAAGACTTTAAATATTGGGATCAGTTAAACACGGATATTAGTGAATCAGAAGCTCTGCTTACAGACTTTAGTAAGTTTAATAATGGCCTGAACGTAATCTTAAAGAAACAGGATTTTCTGCTTTTGATAAAATCTGTCGAATGTACTTTTCGTCCAATGGCAGAACAAAAGGGAATTGATTTAACTCTTTCGATTGCAAAGGAGTGTGTTCCCTACTTTAGCAATTATCCCCATGATCCAATTAAAATGCAACAGGTATTTAAGAACCTGATTCGTAATGCCTTTGAAGCAACGGAAAAAGGTAATTATATAAATATAGAATGTAAAGTACATACACCTACCCATCTGACAGTAGCAGTACACAATAACGGTCAAATGATACCGGAAGAGATACTCCCCACCATATTCGAACCTTTTATCACCTACAAATCAGGTGGTTCAGGATTAGGATTAGCTATTTCTTCCCGAATTGTTAAGGCCCACAATGGAATTATCACGGTCTCCTCCTCAGAAGAGAAGACAAGTTTTATCGTAAATTTACCCTTGAATTAATTATTCCTAAATCCCACTAAGTTATTAACCTTATCCAAATGCTATTTTAGGGGCTGTTACAAAAACCTATCCCTGAATTACTTAAGATAACAAATGTATATTTACATAATCTTCATGTTTATCTTTTGCAACAGTCCCGCATTACTCTGTAAATTGAAATAATTGATCGAATGTTCTTAGGGTTTTAAAATTGCCTTTTGCAGTTAAGTCCCCAGACATAAACGCTCTCTGGAAAGTCAATCGTCCTCCGACAATTTTCTTCATCACTTCGTAATTTGCTTTCGCCTGCACATCTGCATCCTTTTTCTCACCATAATAACATTTTAAGCCTCCACCGGAAGCCTCAATTACTAAAGTTTTCTTTTGATCCGTTATGGTAATTGCATAACTGGATGAGAACTCTGCTATTGGATGATAATGCTCCTTTAAATCTTTTATAAATTCCTGGTTATCTTCCAAATCTTGTGTACCAAGCATTCCTTTAAATATCTGGGTTAATTCTTCAATGTCTTCCTTCTGCTTCTTCACATAGGTATCATCAGAAACATACATAGAAAGCTGCTCACTTTCTTGTGGCGTTAAGTCAAGGGAAGCACTTCGCAATATATTTTTCTTGACAGCTGTATTACTTGCAGGTAATGTTTTCATCTTCTGATTCATGGATTTATAGAATGTCTCTGCACTTTTTTCTATGATTTTTGCATAAGCGGTGTTTGTTTCAAAATCCACGTGATTTTCCACGTAGGCACATAATCCGTTAATTGGAATCCCCCCCAATAGTTCCCACGCTTTTATCAGAGTGATTTCTCCTTCTCTTTCCCCATAGGTACTTGCCATAACGACCGGGAGCATATACATTTTAGATAAATGTTCCTTATCGGCATACAGCCAGCAGGAATCCAGAAATTGCTGCATAAAGCCGCCAATTCCCATCCACTCAACCGTTGTTGCCAGTATTACTCCATCGGCTTCTTTTAAAGTTTTAGGAAGCATGGGCATGGTATTCTTCTCTTCATACAGATTAAATCTTACCACCTCAACACGAAGTTCCTTTAAAACTTCTGTCAATTTATTTATTACATAGATGGTCGGATCTTCAATTAACCCTCGCCCACCATAATATATATTAACCTTCATTGTTTTATCCCCTTTCCCCGTACGTTATCTTTGGTTTTCTATAAAATATAGCTGCCAGAACAATGCCACTGACTAACCCACCAATGTGGGCTGCGTTATCCACCCCCTGGCTGGTTAAACCACCATAAAGACTAAATAATACAAACACTACCATCTGCCTTGTACTTATATTCTCAAGACGACCTCTGTTAACAGCAACAATATATGCCATTGCACCAACTACACCAAAGATTGCACCGGAAGCACCAACTGATACGGTATTCATCTGTTTTAGCATATTATAACTCATAGAAGATATCCCTGCAAGAATTCCTGCACCAAAATATATCACGAGAAATTTCCATTTGCCAACGGCACGTTCTAAATTATCTCCAATTACAAATAAAACTAACATATTATTAGCAATATGCTCAATTCCCGCATGCAAAAACATATAGGTAAATACCCTATAATACTCATGATTATAAAAAACAGCCGGCCAGTACAGAGCTCCCGCATCAACACTATGATAGGAGTTTCTAGCGGCACCTGGAAGGGTAATAAGAAAAACAATAACATTGATTAGAATCAAAATGGTGTTGTACTGTGAAAAATATTTAATTTTCGAGGGATTCACCGGATATCTCCCCTGATATTCCCTTGTTTTATACTTTTCATATAGATTCTCTCTATCTGCGTAATTTTCTGACTGGAACGTGTTGCTGTCTGGTTGATAGGAACGGTTATCCGCCTGGTTGGTATAACGTTCTGACTGCTTATTAATTCCTGCTTGTTCTGTATATTCTTTTAATAATACTTTTTCAATATCATTTCGTAACCCCAGAAAATCACTAATCTGGTTCTCAAACAAAATTAATCTGGAGTGGGCAGTATCTACAAACCAGTAATCATCCTCATTATCACAGATTCTCTTAACCGTTTCCACATGGGCAGTACACAGAATAGAAAGTATCTGTACCTGGGAATAATTTTGATCCCGAAAGTTCTGATAAACCTGCCTTTTGATATTACGGTACTGACCCTTCGTAAATTCCGTTCCAAAGGGGCAGTCAAAAACCATAACAACAGAAGCACTACCGTCTGTTCCCTTGTAATAGAGGTAGAAATTATTAATGTTGACGTTAATTTTCTTTAACCCTTTTTCTTTAACTATAGTTATAATCTTTTCAGATATCATATACTCCATTTGCTCCTTGCCTGGGTTCTACCTCAGCTTTCAACTATTCCGCCCAATGAAAAGATTGTTTCACTGCCTTCTTCCAGCCACTAATTAACGATTCCCGATTTTCTTGTTTCATCTGAGGTAGAAACGTTTTGGATAATGCCCAGTTATCCTTTATTTCCTTCTTATCCTTCCAATAACCCGTGGCTAGACCGGCAAGATAAGCTGCTCCAAGTGCTGTTGTCTCTATACAGGCCGGTCGTTGTACCGTAGTATCCAGGACATCTGCCTGAAACTGCATCAGAAAATTATTAGCACAGGCACCGCCATCTACTTTTAGTATCTTTAGATCAATTCTCGCATCCGCTTCCATGGCTCTTAACACGTCATGAGTCTGATAAGCGATAGCCTCCAGCGTTGCTCGCACCAGATGTTTATTATTAAACCCTCTGGTAATCCCTACAATAGTACCTCTTGCATATTGGTCCCAATAGGGAGCTCCAAGGCCGGAAAATGCCGGTACTACATACACTCCACAGGTATCCTCTACGGAGGATGCCATCTCTTCTGACTGAAAAGAAGTTCTAATAATCTGAAGTTCATCTCTTAACCACTGAATGGCCGCTCCTGCCACAAATACACTGCCTTCTAAGGCATATTGAACCTGATTGTCTACACTGGCAGCTATGGTTGTTAATAATCCGTGTTGTGATGCTATCTTCGTATTCCCGGTATTCATTAACAGAAAGCATCCGGTTCCATAGGTGTTCTTAACTTCCCCAGGTTCAAAGCATCCCTGCCCAAACAGTGCCGCCTGCTGATCCCCTGCAGCACCGGCGATGGCAATAGGGCCACCAAATAGCCTGGCATCTGTATAGCCATAGACGGTACTGGAAGGTTTTACTTGTGCTAACATGGATTTTGGAATCTCCAGCTGTTTAAGAATCTCTTCATCCCATTGAAGTTTTTCTATATCAAACAGCATAGTCCGTGAAGCATTCGTATAATCTGTAACAAATACCTTTTTATTTGTAAGATTCCAGATTAACCAGGTATCTACCGTTCCAAACAAAAGGTTTCCAGCTTTCGCTTCTGCCCTTGCACCTTCTACATGATCTAATATCCATTTTATCTTAGTTCCGGAAAAATATGCATCCGGAATTAAACCTGTTTTCTCTCTGATAACTTTATCAAACCCACTCTTCTTTAAATCCTGTATCATATCTGAAGTTCTTCTGCATTGCCATACAATAGCATTATATACCGGCTCTCCGGTATTCTTATTCCACACAATGGTTGTTTCCCTCTGGTTTGTAATGCCAATGGAATCAATCTCTTCGGCACGAGCCCCAATCTGTGCCATTGCTTCTGCCGCCACACTAATCTGTGAGGACCAGATATCTTTCGGATTATGCTCCACCCATCCGGATACGGGATAGATCTGCTTAAATTCTTTCTGTGCCATACTGCAAATCTGTCCTTTTTTATCAAATAGGATACACCTGGAACTGGTGGTACCCTGATCCAAAGCCATTACGTATTTCCCCATAATAAACCTTCTCCTTAAAGTATTCTTGTGGTAGATTATACTATTTTTTGGAGGGGATGACAAGGACATGAGAAGGTATTGAAAGGGAGATATATTAATATAGGAGGTTTTTTCGAATTGAACACAACAAGTATTTGGTTTTTCCTTTGAAAGGACCTCCCTTTTCTAAATATTATTTATTTCTTATACAAGTATACCTTATTAAATCTATTCAGGTTAATCTTGATATTTTCCTATATGACTCGCCAAATATATCCCACATCAGCAAATAACAATTCATCTTCTAGACCAATCAGATATGGTTTGTGTTCTAACAACTTTATTTTATTTAGGTAGGTACCATTAGTTGACCCAAGATCAGTAATAAAGGCTTCTTTTTCTTCCAAGGTTATCTTGGCATGAAATCGACTAACGGAAGGAGATTTGATTTGTAAATTAACTGTATTGGATTTACCAATAATAAACGGAAAGCTTTCAACTTTTATTACCGAGCCATCAGCTATAGTGTGTATCTCATAAACCGGTTCCTTTTCTGGCATAATGGTACATAATATCTTTGTATATTCCTCTTCCTCCTCTGAAATCCATAGTAACCTGGTGCTTTCATCTGTTTCATTAACCTTGCTGATATAGCAACTATTCTCTTTTTTATCTCCTATAGATATATTGCTAATGATATTCTTACTCCAATCTTTTAAATCTTCTCCATAGTTAATATTGCTAAGACTTTCCTTTAATAGACCAAGTTCTGTCATATTATTATTCTGGCTCCCATCAGATTCCATATATTCAATGTCTGTTACTGTTTTAGTATTTCTATTCTTTTTATCAAATAATTTTACCATTATGTATACTTCAACTAGTACAATGATAATTAAGTAGCTTAAGACTTTAATCATATCCAACCTGTTTCCAAATGTATTATGTAACAGTTTAAAATACAGAGCTAAAATAAAGCATAATATACCCAACATAACGGAGCCTCCTGCCATAAGATAAATTACGGGATGATAATAATATACTTCTTTCTCACTGCGAATCTCTTCAACAAAGGGTTTTTGATACTTTCTTTCATTTTCATTGGTGCCTTTCTCCTTCTTAAAAGACAACAACGAGGCTATACTCTCTTGTATCTTTAAGCGGTTGTTTGTATTAGCTATTATCCCTTTCTCCATATTCTGTTTTATATTTATTCCTATTTTTCTTTCAGCCTCTTTTTTCTTACTAATCTTACCTTTATTAAAATATTTTAAACTTTGCTTTTCTAGATTTTTCTTTCCCAGATTTTTCTTTTCTTGTAGGGTTTGTTTTTCTCGCTCTTTTAATAATTTCCCCCGTTTATTATCAACTTCGGCCTTTTTGTCCTCTGATTTCTTTTTGTCCTCTGCATTCATTTTGTTCTCATCATTTTCTTCCTCATCAAATAGGTCGGTCTTTATTCTTTGCGACTTTTTCTTATGTTTATCCTGCAGCATCTTAGTTAATTTATCATAGGTACAGTTTATTTCCTTAACTTCTTTATATAATGCATAGATTAAGACAACGGCTTCTTCATCCTTATAATCAATCTTGTTCATTAGAAATTCAAACAGACTTTCCAACTGCCCTCTGAAATCCTGTCTGTAATCCGGAAGATAACACAGCTCATAAGTGTTGCTGTCAGCTTCATAGTAAATATAATTAGGGTCTATTACAAAATCATCTTCAGATAAGAGAAATTCTTCACTTTTAGCAACTATTTGCAGAATATTATCAATAAGAGATTTTAGTTCATCGTAATGGATAGGACCTTTTTCATATTTTACATATAAGGTTATCTTACCTGTGATATCGTAATAAAATAAATCCATCTGATCAATATATCTTAGTTCAGCCTTAAGTACACCATTTATATCGTTATTGAGAAGAATTTTAACTTTGTATCCGTTACAATGCCCTTCCATGCCTTTAATAACCATATAATTTTTATGCATGTCCCTAATATATTCTGCTAGCATGTTATCACCCGCCTTTTTTTATCCAGATTACCCTGTAATATTATTTCACTTATACTCTCTTTTGTTTGTTCTGTAGTGCTTTTTCTTATAAACTTCTTGTCCCTCTATTTAGTTGTGTTTTCTTCTTTAGACCTTAATAGATTATGATTCAATATTTCCTGAACCAGTTCTGTTTTCTCTGCAACTCCTAAAAAGGTATCATATATCCTTATAAATTCCACAGAGGACCTTGTATTACTAGTATACAAAATTGTTTCCTGTTGACTGCTATTAACTAGTATCTGCTGCAGTTCAAAAAAGGGAAAGTCCATTCTTATAGAGGCATTTATGGTAATGTCGAAGGTATTTATAGTAACTTCAGCGTCTTCCAGTTTTGTGAGAAACAATCCTTTCTCAAACTGATTCGTTACATAAGCTATGATGCCTTCTTCTTTCTCTTTAAAATCATTAAAATATGGATACCATATGTCTCTGTCCCTATAAGCTGCATAATCAATACTTCCGGTGTTCATATCTGCTTCATACTGAATCAGGCTCCTGCTGTTGGTTAATGCATCATTCATAATGCTTTGTACTCTGTCCCTGTCATGAAGATAAAATCCAAGATAAAGTACCGCTATAGTAACAAATAATACCATTGGCATAAGGAACGCAGCTTCCACTGTATAGCTCCCGTCAACCTTGGTTTTAAGCAAAAAGCATCACCCCCATATACCCCAGCAATATAAATGGTACAAATGGAATTGTCTTTTTTCTATCTGCTTTATGAATACACAGAATAATTACCGCAAATATAGCTGAACCGAATAATCCATAAGCAAGTAATACTACCGTTTCTAATAACCCAAAACATATGCCAATTCCGCATATGATAAGCCCATCTCCGATACCAATCTGTCCTCTTGTTATATAGCTTAACAACAAAAGAATTATACCAGGGGTTAACCCTAAAAGCCGCTCCATTAGGTCTAGATCTCCTTGAAGGAAAGAAGCCGCCAATATTACAACCGCTCCTATCAGTATTAACATTGTATTTATTTGTTTTCTTTTCACGTCCTGATAACTGCAAAGTATTAACCATACTAAGGTTAGACACATCATTAGATAATCTTTCATACTATCCTGCTTCTTTCTCTACTTCTTTCTCTACTTCTTTCTCTACTTCTTTCTCTGTTTCTTCCTCTAATCTGCTGTATTTTTGCACCTGCTGCATATACTTCGCCCGGCAACTTCTGATAAAGGAACTGTTAGTATAGTTCTTTTTAAGCCACTACAAGTAAGACTTACATGATAACGATCTCCGGTATTGGTTATGAATACCTGATTCTTAGATATTTCCTGGTTATCACATAATTCACAAGCATGGTATTTCCCTCCAGCATCATTTCTTAGGATATCAATCTGTGAAATATCTCTTTTTTGTATGGATAACGTAAGATGGGTGCAATTTTTTGAAGTATGATATACCGTTCCAGTCTCAGTTATATATACCATTTCCTCATTATCATTTCCACCATCCTCCCCCTCTCCTTTTAACTCTACTTTGTAACCATTCCATCCTCGCATTCTTACTCTTTGTACCATGGGAATGTCATCAATTTCAAAGAAGAGAACAGGAACTTTAATGTCATATACCAAAATAATATCGATAACCGGCTCTTCTGCCATAAAGCTGGACAGATAAGTCTGTATCCCATCAAAACCGCCCATTACAACCGATTTATTAATCTTATCAACATCTAGATACTCGCTCATTTTTAATTTATAGAAAGTACTGTTAATAGATTGCGCAATTATGGAATCCATACTTTCTTTCATCCTATCTGTCTGTTGCATTCTGGAGTCATCATTATATATGTTTTCTTCTTTGCTATATGAACTATCTTCTTCACTTTCTTTATTAATTTCAGAGATGTAATCATAGATATATGCATACTTTGAAGCATAGAGTCCTGTTTCTGTAATGGCATTCTGTAACATTTCCTGGAGTTCAAGAACTTGAAGAAAATAAATGATTGCTAGAAATGAATATAAGAAAATAGGTAAAACCAATGCTGCTTCTACGGTTAAAAACCCATGGTGCTTTTTATTTCTCATAATTCATCCCTTTCTCCTTCCTCTCTTTCTTTTTCATCACCTTCTAATTCTTCTTTTTCTCATTCATCTTTTTCTCATTCATTTTCTTTATTAATACTTTCAAATGATTTCCTTCTCTTTCATTTATAAAAGATGTTAAGAATGCATTGGGATATCCGTTCTTGATTAATTTGAGCATAATGGATATTACTTCTTCTTGGAGAGAGAATTGTTATTATAATTTTATTTTATAGTAATAGATTTTAAGAACGGATATCCCAATGCATCCTTGAGTTTGGTTGAATAGGTTCCCAAGACAGAAATTTAATAAGAATATTCTTTTGTTATGTAAAACTTAAATTCCCCATGGTCACTCCCTATGATTTGCCTGACAAATGGAATCGAGGCAAACTTCTGCTGCATTCTTAATTCAGAATTCATCTGAAAGCCTGTGATACAATTATTGATATAGAATTTATCATCATAATTTAGCTGTATGTTTTCCTGAATTAAATCCATGGAACGATAATTTAGCTTAACCGGATTGCTAAGGAATAAATAGAAACGTATATAATCTATGTAATTAGCCGACAACGACAATGTTTCATTTTTAAGATTCTCTGCTTTGCTTTGAATCAGGGCGGCACTGATTGTCGTAAGTTCTATTAAACCAAATTGGACCTCACTACCTTTTTTTATAATCGGTAATGTCTTACCCTTAAGTAGTGCAGCCGTATCAACAAGTGCTTCAGCAAATGCCCAGAATATTATTATCACCATCTTTGCCATGGATACTAAGGCCGGCAAGCCGCTAAATCCGACTACTCCTGCTGCTAGTAATTGCGCCTCTTTACTTTTGCTGGTATCACTCATTAATGTAATGACATTCATTATTGTTCGAAGCATTAGAACTCGCATAATAAACTCCGCAAGATTATCATAATCCGAACTGTTTCCCTCCAGAATATATTCAGCCTCGTAATTTAATGCCGTATCTGGAATTTCAAGGTCAGTTTCAGCTTCCTTAGAATAATTATGAAAGTGTTCTTTGAGGTAGTCCAGAAGCATAATCTGCCCGGTAATAGATTCACTGACTTCTTTCAGAACATCGAAAGCCTGCATCTCATTACCAAAGCTACCTAGAATATCTATAAATAAACCAACACCACTATGAAAAGAAGTATTTGTAAGAGTATCCTTTATATTTCGATCATTCTCTGATTCTTCCTTGTGCATTTCTTCCCCAGCTGCCAAGGCTTCTAGGTTTCCCCCTGTTTCATCCGTTTTAGAATTTTCTGCATCTTGATAAATCCTGGATGGAATATCCGTGCTAATTAGCTTTTTCTCTGAAATTACATCTGTATCTTCTAAAACCAGACCTGTAATTCCCTCTTTAAGAAGATTCTGAAACGCCTGAAACAAATCTTCCTTTTCACCGGGAATTGTTAAGGTACTATAATCAAAAATTAGTTTTTCATAGTTATATTGGCTGAATATGTCTTTCACCTTAAGTATAGAAGCGATTACCTCCTTTAACTCTGTTTCTTCAGGGGTAATAGCAACGTCTATGTTTTCATAAGCATTCGTTAATACGATCTCGTTATGAATCAATGTTTCTTTCATTGTTTTGAAATTATAATTCTCATCAGATTCAGAGTTTTTATAATGAGCAATTGATTCATAATCATTTAAAAGTCCCTGATAAAAATTACTGCCAATCTTATCTTTATTACTATCTAGCAGTGTTTCATAATGCTCCATCAATACACTTACAGACTTTTGCTCTATCATAAGCATATCTAATAGGGGATATGCTTTCCCTATTTGATTCTGGATGCCAGCAATCATAGTCTTTAAAGAATTTATGTTATCTGTTATTGTAGCTGTAAGCGCAACTTTACTCTCACTAAACTTATCTAATTCTTCCTGTACCGCCTGTTTGTTTCGTTCATGTTCAAGTCGTTCTTCCCCTTGTAACCTGCTGGTATCTACAAGAGATAGCTGCTCATAATTATTCTTTGCCATATCCTCATTATAAATCGTTTGAATTAAGTTATTTAAATTCGTTACTATACTATCAATTTCTTCATTTACATCCACATATTGCGTGTTTAGTGATGCATATACCAAAGGATGATTAATTCCCATATTAGCTGGTGCTGTTTCATTCTTTATCATCTTTACAAAGAATTCTTCTACTTTTATCATACCCACTGAATTAAGAGTGACACCTGATCCATCTATGTTGATTCCATCAATTACTTTCATTAATTGTAATATCTTTTGATCCATCTGGTATAAGGCTTCTTCTGTCTTTAACTTTTCCTCAAGAATTACCCTTGTTTCACCTGTTTCTCTTAACAAGGAGGTTTTATTTAAGAAATATTCTAAACCATTCCCAAGTTCCTTATATTTCATGTAAGATATTATTTGTGAATAAAACAAACCGCTTCTATTATCCATAAGTGAACTATATTGATTCATTCTAGTACTATCTACGTCAATTTCCATTGGGTTAAAATCCTCTAAACTTATCTGATAATCCATAAACCTTATATTTTCTTCAGGATAAAAAGAATAATTTAAATATTCCTCCACCTTATCTGTTATCATGGTTTCTTGTATGGTTCCAGTACCATAACTTCCATCCAATGCAAATAGGTGATAATTATCAAACAGCGGACGGTAATATTCTGCCATAACGGAATCCATGGCTGTAATTAACGACCTATTTATCAAAGTTTTTGCTGTACTGATCCTGGCAGATTCAATTGTTGTCATAATGACAGCAAGGATTAATAACATAATCAAACTTAAAAATACAGTGATAGATCCCTTCTGATTTGATTTCATACCATAACCCCTTTTCTTTTGCCTATATATTTTACCTCTTATTCTTTAATGTTCTGCTGCCCTAATCTAACTTGCAGGTCAACCTGTAAACCTTCACTCCCCTTTCATTCTTCATATAATCTGACCACTTTTATTTGTAATTGACTCAAATATGCTATTTACCAGGGCCTCAATTTCCGTTTTAAATATAATTACAATCCCAATCAGGATTACAAGAATTAATATAATTTCAACTACTCCTATTCCCGCATTGTCATTCATGATATTCTTCTTCTGTTCCTTAAATTGTGGTTCCGTGTATTCTTGTCCCATAAATTCTTGTTCCATAATCTCCTGTTCCATAAACTCTTGTTCCATAAACTCTTGTCCCATAATTCTTCCTCCTTGTATAATAATGATATAGCCAACAAGGCTAATATCTTACTTACATCTTTTTATTCTGTAACTGAATAAGGAATTCATCCTTAATCAGATGTTA
>JAQZAX010000082.1 GCA_029239455.1 Anaerocolumna sp. | reverse complement strand
TGTAACTAAAAATTTTGGTTATAAAGGAATAGAAAAGACTGGATATGAAATTAAGAATTGGTTTAAGAGAAGCAAAAATATTAGGGAAGATCTTACATTGACAGCATTATTAATGGAACGCGCAGGAACAGGAGGTGCCTTATTTAGAAATATTTATCGAGATTTTCTTTTAGAATGCCTTGAGTTAATAGATGACTCAAATTTACAGGAATCCTATAAAATGTTTTGTGAAATAGCACCTATGTGGACAGAAGTTGCGTCACTCATAAAGTCTGCTGGTGAGACTCAGGACGAGCAATATCTATACAAAGCTTCAGAGATTATATTTAGATTGTCGGAAATGGAAAAAACGGCTATGCTAAAAATAAGTTTAATATTATAAGTATTTTATGGAGGAACATATGAAAAATATTTATTAAATTTTTATATTTGGAATTTTAACTTGGATCGTACCTATTGCAATCTCAATTCCGTTTTATTCGAATAAAGGTGCTTTAATTGTTGGGGTAAATACCTAACATTTTGTCATATTATTATGACATTATGAGTGCTTTTAGTTGCCAAAGCAGTGAAAATATGCTATAAGTTGTGTATATTACAATTGGGGTGTACAGAAAGGAGTTTGTATGGAACAAACAATAGCGGTATATACCAAAGCAGATGATTCCTTAGATGAGTTCTTTAAATGCAATAAGATAGATATTTATAAAAAAGAAGAATCATCCTGGACAAAAGTGAATACTATTCCAATGGATTTTTCAAAAGAGATGGAAGCGTTCTCAATGAGAAAATACGTAAGTGAAATTATCGAAGCTATAAAAGATTCTAAGATTATTGCAGGAGGAAGTCTGACGGGGCTTCCATACCAAGTCTTTAATAATAAGGGTTTCGATATCTTTGATATTTGTGATCTGCAAAATGCAACCTTTGATGGTGTAATGGAAGATATACTGCAAAATGAATCAATTATAACCTCTAAAAGTGAACTTGTTAAGAATACGCAGCCTGTTGAAACTGATATCTGCGGGCATTACTATTTGGATTTAGTTTCTTTAATGAAAGCATCCCCGGATATTTCATCAAAAAAAGCGTTAATGAATTTTATTCAGAATAAATCTTTTGAAGAGCTAACTTTAATATGTTCCCATATCCCCCCTTGGATGGAAAACATGAACCTAAATATTAGGCAAAAGAAAGATAAGAATGGTAATATTATTGCGTTAATATCAAAATATTGATGTACTTGGGATTATGAAAGAACATTCCTTTGGAAAGTATAAAAGAATTAATCAGGTAAGCCTTTCGGACAATTAGATTCATTTATTGTCAGAAGGCTTTCTTTTTAATTGTAAAATATGTGTAGCCATATAGAGAAATAAAAATGTTTTTATCCTTGTCAATGGGTGAATTAAATAATATAATTAAGTGGAAATTGGCGAGGGATAAACTTCGTATCAGAATTGTGAAAGAAGACAAGTTCATTGTGGGAAAATGCAAAGAAATAGAATTGAAAAGTTAAGATTTTTAACTTTATAGAAATGTTTTGGAGAGAAGATTAGACAATATTAAAATTACGGGGGATACAAAATGTTAGGTAAAACAGAAATCAATCAAATGAAAAAAGTTATACGAGATGGCATTGAAAAAAACCAGATAGCCGGAGGAAATCTAATGATTCTTAAAGGGGGAGAAGAAATCTTCTACCATGAAGACGGTTTGGCTGATAGGGAAAATGGCCTTCCAATTAATAGAGAATCAATTTTTAGAATGTATTCTTTAAGTAAACCAATCACAGCAACTGCGGTAATGATACTTTTGGAACGAGGATTAATTGACTTATACGAACCAGTAAGCAAATACCTTCCTGGATTTAAAAATCAGATGGTTGTTGCAGGTGACAGTTTGGTTCCTGTAGAACGGGAAATGATACTGAAAGATTTACTTTCTATGACTTCAGGATTAGTTTACGGGGGTGAACACAGAGCAGGGCAAGATACGTTAGCGTTGTTTCAGGAGATTGATAAGAGGTTATTAGGTGAATCTCCAATGAGTACGGTGGAGGCAATGAACAAATTAGGAGAATGTGCCCTTGCCTTTCAGCCGGGAGCCTACTGGGAATACGGAACTTCAGCTGATGTTCTTGGAGCTATTGTGGAAGTAGTCAGTGGTAAGCGCTTTGGAGAATTTCTAAAGGATGAAATCTTTGAACCACTTAATATGGTAGATACTGGATTTTGGCTGCCGGAAGAAAAGAGAAGCCGTCTTGCAAAAACATATAAAGACGATGGAAAAGGTGGGTTAGAGCTTTATACGGGGAACAATTTGGGAATTATTCATCAGATGGATAGAAACCCTGCATTTGAATCCGGAGGAGCAGGTCTGGTCTCAACCATTGATGATTATGCACAATTTGCAAAAATGCTAATGAAGGAAGGTAGTTTAGAAGGTGTTCAGATTTTGCGCCCGCAAACTGTGAAACATCTAACGACAGCAACTTTAAATTCTGCACAGCAGAAAGGCTTTGACCTTTGGCTTACTTTATGTGGACACAGCTACGGTAACTTAATGCGTGTAATGACAGATTGCAGTAATGCAGGAATTATAGGTAGCCTGGGTGAGTACGGCTGGGATGGTTGGCTTGGTGCGTATTTCTGTAATTGTCCAAAGGACGATTTAACAATTCTATTCATGATGCAGAAAACCGATGCAGGAACAACTACACTCACTAGAAAGCTTCGTAATGTTATTTTAAGTTCATGTTGTATTAGTTAATAATATGATTTGTCCCTCAAATCATAATTTAGAATGTTTGACTTTTTTACTTAATAACAAAGGGCTAGGATGATAGGTCAAGAATTGGACCTATCATCTTAGCCCATGTTGTTTAATAATAATTCGGAGCACAGATACAAGAATCAATATATTCAAGTAGCTGATTTATTCCAAACACAGGAACACCTGAGATGTTTTGTATAAGATTAGTAAACGGTGCAAAATTAGTACATTCCAGAATAATTGCGCCAGTATCAGGATTTTGCTCCATATGCCTTAGTGTAAGTTCTTTCATACAATCCTCAAGAACTTCGAAATCTTCCTCCAGATTATCGCCTATAAAGAGTTTTGAAAATGGGGAATCATCTGGCATTCCACTAATACTTACAGAAATATCGTTGCTTGACCAGCCAAGCTGCTTAAAATAATCTTCATGGATTAAGTCAGCTCGTTCCGTTAAGATTCCTATCTTTAGTTTGCTATTTAGCATGGTACGAATAAATGGAGCAAGAATCAGTGTATTTGTGAAAACAGGGATAGCAACGGCATCAGCAAGTTGTTTTTGAAAACCAGTCAGAAAGCTACAACATGTTGTAATTGCTCGGCACCCTTCCTTCTCTAACTCTTTTGCAGCCTCTATAAATGGTTGAAGTAAAAGTTTCTCTGCATTTGATGCATTCATTTTATCTGTAGATACATTTCTTACAGTATAATATTTGACAGGGATTTTATAGGTTCTGGCATTACCTATATCTCCAAGAAGCCTTGGAAAAACTGTGTCCATCATTAAAATTCCTATATATTGACCATAGCTGGTATAACCGCCCTTTATTCTCATAAATCGGTCTCCTTTCATTTTGCAACTACCTATAGTAATTGCGAAACTAATAAATATTCTAAATTTGCGATACAGCTTATACAATTCCTCCGCTCCAACGCTCCTTCCGCTTAACTTCCGCTCCGGAATTGTATAAGTTGTATCACAAATAGTGAAGACTTTGAAGTTTCGCAATTACCTATGCAAATACCTATATAACTTCTGAGTAAAAAATAGCACAACGAACCTATGGATGTAAAGAGCTATATGGCATTAATTAAAAGAGTAGTCACTTTACAAAATTACAGGTACAACATGTCCATACCTAAATAATTTCAGAAAGCAAAATAGTCGTGGAAGAGTAGGGATATGGACATATATAATCTGGCGTAATAATCATCCGAATTTATCCCACAAAGATCATGGATTTTGTCAAGCCTTTTTTGAAGAGTATGGCGATGTATATAAAGCCTTGCTGCCGTTTTTGAAGCATTACAGTTATCTGCCAGATAAAATCTTAATGTTTGAACATAATTCGTATGATTAATCCTGTCATAGTTAAGAAGAATCTGCAGAGCTTGATTGTCAGATACAATAGAGTGTTCATTCTGATGGAGAATTCCAAACATTTTTATAAAAGTCATGTTATCAAAGGAACACACTCCTCTTTTGGCATGTATGGAATGTAGCAATTCAGTGCATTCAGTAACATGTTCAAATGAAAGACTTAAGGCTTCAAAGGATTTTATTCTGTCAACACCGACATAATAATTAATACCCTGTTGTTCAGATAAAAATGTCAGCTCTATGCTAAAATCGTATATCATCGACAGGTAACTGCTCTCATTTTTAAATATAATTAGGAATGAGGCAGTTCCATTTTTAGCCGTTTGATACTCACAGGTATCAGTCCGGTTAGTCAGATATGATTTTATCCTGCTCATACAGCTAAGAGAGGTTGATTCACTAACTGCATATTGGTTCATGGGTTGAATAAAAAGGAGATAAGCAACGCTTTGTGTATCCTCATCATATAGTTGGGGTGAATAATTTTTAAGGGTATCATTCATATATTGGAGCAGGGACTTCGTAGATTCATCTGATATTTCATGTTCTGATTTGCTTATATTTATTCTCTGAATTAGTATTCTAAGAATTTCAGAGAAAGTAAGGTTTTTTGGAACTTCAAGGACCGGAAAGCCAAGTCGGTCAGATTCATGAATAATATACAGAGGTATCTCATTAATGTAGTACCCTGTCTGAATTGCGATTCCACTTACGCCATTGTTTCGAAGTGTTAAAATTAGATCTGAAAATTGCTCTTGATTTTGTAAATTATAACCTGTCGTTACAAGCAATTCACCCCGCTGTACGGAATTAGGGGAATCCAGAATTTCCATTACATTCACCCATGATATAACATTTGAATCACCTGATTGGCCAGCAACGATTCTTACTCCCTTTAGCAACTGATTTTCAACGATATGTCGAACCATAAAACTCATAAAATCACCATACTTTCCAATTTCCTATAACGTAGCGAGTCAACCTATACGTCGTAAATTATAAGAATATTTTAATCATGTATATACAATAGAATAAGCCGCTTAAAGCCAATTCTCATAGAATAATACTCCAAGGCTATCTTTAAACAAATGGACAAAGTGTCCACTGATTGAAATCAAAACGGTACACTGTGATTATTGTCAGAAAATAAGCATGCTTTTATACTTATTAAATAAAAATATTGGAGGTGCTCCATGGGATATAAGATATTAATTACAGAGGCAATTGCGAATAAAGGGATTGATTATCTAAAAGAACAAGGCTATGAGCTTAAGATGGGCTCTGGTATTACAGAAGATATATTAATGGAAGAAGGAGCCGACTGTGACGGCATACTTACACGAAACGGAAATATTACAGAGAAGGTTCTTAGCTCATGTAAAAAACTAAAGGTAGTGTCAATGCATGGAGTTGGAGTCGATTGTATTGATGTGGAAGCCGCGACAAAGCTAGGAATTCAGATTACCAACGCTGCTGAATCTAATCAGAGTTCTGTAGCCGAATATGCAATCGGACTGATACTGATGCTTGCAAAGAGATCGATTCATTATAATAATGGGTTGAAAAGCGGAGATCTTGAAGTTAGAAAACTCTATGGCAGTGATGTGTCCGGCAAAACTCTTGGTATTATAGGTATGGGTAATATTGGAACTCATGTGGCTAATATTGCAACCTTTGGACTTAACATGAACGTCATAGGATATAACAGAAGAATCAAAGGAAAAAAACAGACAAATTATGCTCTACTAACGGATGATTTGGATGAAGTCATTACCTCTGCGGATTACTTATCGCTGCACTTACCAGGAAATTCATCTACAAGACATATAATTGGAGAGCGTGAACTCTCCTTAATGAAACCATCAGCCTTTCTTATTAATACCGGTAGAGGAGAAATAATTGATGAAAGCGCATTAATTAAGATCCTAAAAGAGCATAGAATTAGGGGAGCTGCACTTGATGTATTCGAGGGTAATTTGCCAAAATCAGATAATCCACTGCTACATATGGAGCATGTAATTGTTACACCACATACCGCAGCGTTTACCGCTGAGGCTCTTGAGAGGATGGCTTACCAATCAGCATTAGGAATATCGGAAGTGCTGGAAAACAGACCTGTTTCCTATCCGGTTAATAAGATAAATGACAGTTTTGAGGAGAATAAAGGAATAACGGCAGTGATGAATTATTACCGCTATGAATTCGGACATAAGTACTAAATTGGAGACGAGAGAATGAAATCAATGCTTAATATGCAGGGAACGCTGTTTTTGCTAATACTTGCTGGAATATATGCTCAAAAAAAAGGGATCATAACAAACCAGAATAGGAAGAAATTTACTGATTTTATTATAGAAATTATTCTTCCATGCAATATTATTAATTCATTTTTGATTAGTTGGTCATACGACATTCTTATGAATTGCATCACAGTTTTTATTGTAGCTATAGTGACCCAGATTCTGTATGTGATTATCAGTAAGATGCTTTTTAGGAAAAGCACAAAAGACAGACAGGCGGTCCTTAGATATGCAATCATTTGTTCCAATGCAGGCTTTTTAGGAAACCCAATTGTAGAATCCGTATTCGGAAGTCAGGGACTTCTATTTGCATCGGTTGCGCTGATTCCACTTCGATTTGCAATGTGGTCCTCAGGTCTAAAACTGTTTACGGAAACAGACGGGAAATCAACGGCGAAAAAGTTGATAACCCACCCATGCATTATAGCGGTATTTGTAGGATTTATTTTGATGATATCGCAGATTCAGCTGCCAGGCTTTATGCTAAAAACCCTTGCAGGGATAGGAAGCAGTAATACAGCCATATCTATGATTGTTATTGGCTCGATTCTGGCAGAAATACAAGTCAAAAAAATACTGGATAAAGAACTGTTCTATTATTCAGCCTTAAGATTACTTGTAATTCCTGCTGCTGTACTGATAATCCTAAAGCTATTTAGGATTGACAGCCTGGTTATCGGAGTTATTGTGCTGCTGTCTGCCATGCCGGCTGGAAGCACAACCGTAATGCTTGCGGATAAATATAACGGAAATTCAAAGTTTGCAACCTCTTGTGTATTCTTGAGTACGATACTATCTTTGATTACCATACCGTTAATAAGTATCTTTTTGGTTTAAGATAAATAGAAAGGACAGAATACTATGAATAAAGATTATGACATAACAAAGGATTCAAACCGTGTTAAAAAAGTGGAGCCTTCTCTTATTAGAATGGTCCTTAACAGAGTAGATGAGTTAAGAAAGAGTGGACATGAAATTATTGCATTAAGTGCTGGAGAACCTGATTTTAACACGCCTGCAGATATTAAGGAGGCTACAATTAACGCTATCAATAATAATTATACCCATTACGGTTCCAACAGAGGTTACGAAAAATTAAGAAAGAAGATTTCGGAAAAAATATTCGAGGAAACTGAAGTTCTATATGATTATCAAACCGAGATCCTTGTAACCAGCAGTGGTGCCGAAGCCATTAATAACACAATTTTATCAATTATAGAGGAAGGGGATGAGGCTATGGTATTTTCCCCGGCATTTGTGAATTATGAAAACATGATAAAAATTAGTGGGGGAGTACCAGTTATTATTAATTTGAGGCCGGAAAACCAGTTTGAAATTGATATCAGGGAAGTGGAAAAACATATTACGGAAAGAACTAAAATGTTAGTTATTAATAACCCAAATAACCCAACCGGAGTGGTCTATGACAGGGAAGTACTAGAGCAGTTATGTGAATTGTCTGTAAAGTATAACTTTATTATCGTTTCAGATGAAATGTATAGCAAACTAATCTATGGTGATACTGTGTTTAAATCCATAGCATCATTTCCGGGTATGAAGGATCGCTCTGTGATTATTAATGGGTTTTCAAAAACATATGCCATGACCGGTTGGAGGCTGGGGTTTATTACTGCCAGTGAAAAAAGAATGAATGGGATATTAAAGATTCATCAATATTCAACAACATGTTCACCAACGTTTATTCAAATGGGGGTAGCGGAGGGTATGGATACTGAACTTACCAAAAGAGAAGTATCCGAAATGGTGGAGAATTTTGCCAAGCGAAGAATTCACCTTATGAAGAGACTTGATAAGATAAACGGGCTTTCCTACGTAATTCCAAAGGGCGCATTTTATATCATGGTGAATGTTTCTAAAACAGGATTGGATGGAATGGAATACGCGGGGAGATTGCTGGAGGAAAAATATGTTGCTGTAATCCCTGCAGTAGGACTTGGAAAAATGTGTACAGATTATATAAGAATTTCATTTGCGGCATCAATGGAGTCGATTGATGCAGCACTTGATAGAATGGCTGAATTTACCAAACAACTAGTAAACCATAATTGAATTAATATATATTATACAGTATGTCCACCATATCTGCTTTAAAGTGTACACTGTGGAAATTGTAAAGAGAGTTAACATTATGTATACTCTTATCATTATTAAAACATAGCAAAAGGTTATACTAAGAAAAGCAAAGAAGCAATCGAAATATATTGCTGTCTTTGCTTTTTTGTTTATAATATTTTAAAAATCTGTGGAAAAGATAATCTTAATTCATTAGAAAGGTGGAAGATACAAATGAACATAATAATCACTGGAGGCGGATGGGCTGGATGCTCCGCAGCATATGCCGCAAGAAAACAAGGAGCAAATGTAATTTTGTTAGAGAGAACAGATTCCCTCCTTGGAACAGGTCTTGTTGGCGGGATCATGAGAAATAATGGAAGGTATACCGCTACAGAGGAAATGATTGCCATGGGCGGAGGAGATATCTTCAAGATTATTGATGAAAACTGCCGCCATAAAAATATCAGTTTTCCAGGACATGAACATGCGAGTCTTTATGACATTGCAAAGACACCCGTTGCTATTACAAATTATTTAAAAGAAATGGGAGTTAAAGTTAAACTTCAGGAGAGAGTGGTAAAAGCACAGGTGGAAGATGGGGTCATCTTAAGTGTAGAGACAGCAAGTGGAGCAGTTTATGAAGGGGATGCTTTTATTGATACAACCGGAACTGCAGGGCCCATGAACAATTGTACGAAGTATGGGAATGGATGCGCAATGTGTGTTCTCAGATGTCCAAGTTTTGGAGGAAGAGTAAGTCTTGCAGGTATTTGCGGTATACCTGAGAAGACAGGAAAAAAAGCAGATAACTCAATTGGCGCAATGAGCGGTTCCTGTAAGCTTTATAAAGAGTCATTGGCACCTGAGATTGTAGAAACACTAAACAATACAGGGGTAGCGGTTATTCCGTTACCGGAAGAACTGATTGAAAACCACCTGAGTGTTAAAGCCTGCCAGCAGTATGCATTAAAAGAATTTGCAGAAAATATTATTCTTCTTGATACTGGTCACGCGAAACTAATGACACCATTTTATACCCTTGAAAAACTTCATAAAATTCCTGGTTTTGAGAATGCCCGTTATGAGGATCCATATGCCGGTGGAAAAGGCAACTCAATGAGATATTTTGATATGTCACCAAGAACAAATGCATTACAAGTAGAAGGTTTAAAGAATCTATTTTGTGCCGGTGAAAAGGCAGGACTTTTAGTAGGACATACAGAAGCTATCGTGACCGGTGTTCTCGCGGGATATAACTGCACAAGATTTCTAAAAAACAAGCCATTACTTGAACTATCCAGAAAAACAGCAATAGGTGAAGCTATAGCCTATGTGGATGAAGAGATGCTTACAGAAGAAGGGATCGGTAAAAAATACACATTCTCAGGTTCTGTATTCTTTGAACATATGAAGAAACTTGGGCTTTATGAGACCGATGTAACTAAAATTGAAGAAAATATAAAAAATGAAGGACTATGGAATATTTTTGCATCCTAAATTAGAGAAAGAGAGGAATTACGTATGACACTTACATCATTGCATATAGCTTATATTATTATTACAATATTAATACTGGTAGCTTTATTATTCAAAAAGGAGATTGTAGTCCCTTGTATTGCCGGAATCCTTATTATTGGCTTTACTTATTCAGGAAGTGTAATTAAATCAATTCAGATACTTAACAATGCACTGATAAATTCATCTATTGAACTACTAAACATTATTATAGTAATAGCATTAGTTGTTTCCATGTCAAAGGCTATGATTGATCTGGGAGCGGATGAAGTGATGATGAATCCGGTTAGAAAGATAATTAAGAATAATAAGGCAGCATTTTGGATTATAGGTTTTACCATGTTAATTGTTTCCTGGTTAATATGGCCATCTCCGGCAGTTGCACTAATTGGGGCACTCTTACTTCCGGTAGCCGGAGAAGTTGGACTTCCGGTTGTATGGGCAGCTGTTGCAATGAATATATTTGGTCATGGCATGGGTCTTTCTTCCGATTTTGTAATTCAAGGAGCTCCATCCATAACAGCGGCGGCAGCAGGGATTGATGTGAATGATGTTATAAAAGCTAGTATTCCACTATGGATAACCATGTCGGTGGTTACGGCAGGTGTTGCATACATCATGATGCTTAGGGATATGAAGCTAAATAAAAGCTCTCAGGTTGTAACAAAAAAAGAACTCGTTATGAAAGAAATCAAGAAACCAAGACTTGCAAGATTCATTGCAATATTAATGCCATTATCATTTATCACGGATATCGTTATTATGATTATCTTTAAGATTAATGGAGGAGATGCTACAGCACTTGTTGCAGGTACAGCACTCATACTTACATGTATTATTACAATTATGGATAAAGGTGTTGAACAGGCACTTGAAACAGCAACAGACCATATGAAAGAAGGATTTAAATTTGCAATAAAGATATTTGCACCGGTCATTGTCATTGCTGCTTTCTTTTTCATGGGAAGTGAGGGATTTGCCCAAAAAGTACTTGGTCCAGAGACTACAGGACTCTTAGATGACATTGGACTCTGGGTTTCCACTCAGATACCGTTATCAAAATTCTCAATCGTATTAACGGAAACTGCAGTCGGAGTTATTACCGGGCTAGATGGTTCCGGATTCTCGGGACTTCCGCTAGTAGGTTCCATAGCACAAACATTCTCATCATTTGGTAATTTAAATGTAGCATCTCTTGCAGCACTTGGTCAGATTGTTACCATCTGGGTTGGTGGGGGAACAATAATTCCATGGGGTGTTATACCTGTAGCAGCTATCTGTGGAATTGAAGCAAAAGAACTTGCAAGAAAGAATCTAATCCCTGTTTTAAGTGGATTTGCTGCAACTATAATTGTCGCACTATTTCTCATTTAAATACATATAGAAGAAGTTATAAAGATATGGGGTGTTGCATTTCATTCTTAATTAAGACATTGAAACATTAGGATATATGGGTTATATATAAAAGGAGTTTTTCGTTGCTATGACGGATTATGGGAATAGGTTCACCCCTTCAAAAAGACAACATGTAGTCTTTTTATGGGTGTACCTATTCCCATAATTGTCTCCGTAAACAAAGAACTCTTTTTTTATTTGATAGGATAGTTCTGTGAACTTTTCTATCAAATAAAAAAGCCCTCCAGGCAGGATGCGCATGACGCGCCAAGGAAATTTGTCACTGAAGTGACAGCTTGTCAGCGCTAGAGTCTGGCAAACCAGACTCTTTCTTGCTTTATAGGAAATTGCTCCTTTCGGAGCAATTCAGCATTAAAAATGCCTGCTAGAGGCAGGCATAGGAAACAGACGATACCAGATTAGAAGATATA
>JAQZAX010000081.1 GCA_029239455.1 Anaerocolumna sp. | reverse complement strand
AAAAATATAAATGATAAAACCATTAAGGAGAATTACTATGAGTATTCCAACACCACATATATCTGCCAAAGTCGGAGAATTTGCTAAAACAGTTTTAATGCCGGGAGACCCCTTAAGAGCTAAATTTGTAGCCGAAACATATTTAGAGGATCCGATTTTAGTTAATACAGTAAGAGGAATAAATGGATATACAGGTAAATATAACGGTAAGCTTGTTTCCGTTATGGCAAGTGGCATGGGAATGCCTTCCATTGGTATCTATTCCTACGAATTATTTAATTTTTATGATGTCGATAATATTATCCGCATTGGGACTTCCGGTTCCATGCATAAAGATTTAAAGATAAGAGATATTGCATTTGGTATGGGTGCCTGCACCAATTCGAATTATGCAAGTCAATTTGAACTTCCTGGAACTTATGCTCCCATTGCATCGTATGAACTATTAAAGAAAGCAATTGATGCAGCAGAATCCATGGGTAATGTAAATTATAAAGTCGGTAATTTCTTATCTTCTGATACTTTTTATGACGATTCACAAGGAACAATGAAGTGGACTAAGATGGGCATATTGTGTGTAGAGATGGAAGCTGCAGCCCTTTATATGAACGCTGCAAGAGCTGGTAAGAATGCCTTAGCAATTTGTACAATTTCGGATTCCTTAGTAACTGGAGAAGCTACAACTGCAGAAGAAAGACAGAATAGTTTTCATAACATGATGAAAATTGCGCTTGAAATAGCGTAAGCTAAGAAAGTGCATCTTCATATATTGGTATTTTTCACTGTATTAAAGATTTTTGCAGAGATGAATACCTAAAGAGAAGTGAAAGGAGGATATATGAAAGAACTGGAATTAATTAAAGAAGCATTTCAGGCACAAAATTTCTCTTATGCCCCTTATTCTAAATTTCATGTGGGCGCTGCATTGCTCGGAAAAAATGGTAAGATATATCAGGGCTGTAACATAGAAAATGCAGCACTTACTCCTACCAATTGTGCTGAAAGAACAGCCTTTTTTAAAGCTATTTCAGAGGGAGTAACAGAGTTTGAAGCAATTGTAGTAGTAGGAAGTCCAGAAGGGACAAAACAGGAAGACGCAGACTATTGTGCACCCTGCGGTGTTTGCAGGCAGGTAATGGCAGAGTTTTGTGATCCGAATCGTTTCCGGGTGATTCTGGCTAGAACGCAAGAGGATTACCAGGAATATTTACTTAAGGATATACTTCCCCTGGGTTTTACAGGAAAGGATATTAATAAATAATAAAGTTTAAGGGAGGATTTTATGATGAAATTATTTAAGAAGTTTGCAACTGTAGCATGTGTAGCTGCTTTCGCTTTCACTTTAAGTGCATGTGGATCAAAAGAAGAGCCTAAAGCTACAGAAACAACAGCAGCAGAGACAACAGCAGCAGAAACAACAGCAGCAGAAACAACAGCAGCTGCAGCAGAGGGTTTTGAAATTGCATTAATCACAGACGTTGGAACAATTGATGACAAGTCATTTAACCAAGGTGCATGGGAAGGCGTAGAAGCATACGCAAAAGAAAGTGGACTCACTTATAAATATTATCAACCAGTTGAAAAATCAGATGCTGCTTATCTTGATTCTATCGATTTAGCAGTAAAAGCTGGTGCTAAAGTTATTGTTTGTCCAGGTTTCTTATTTGAAATACCGATTCATACAGCGCAGACAGAATATCCTGATATTAAATTCATTATCTTAGATGGTGTTCCTCATTCTGGTGACTATGTACCTGATATCGCAGCTAATACCTATTCTATCTTCTATGCAGAACAAGAAGCTGGTTTCCTTGCTGGATACAGTGCAGTAAAAGAAGGTTATACTAAGTTAGGATTCATGGGCGGTATGGCTGTTCCTGCAGTTGTACGTTTCGGTTATGGATTCATTCAGGGTGCTGACGTTGCTGCTAAAGAATTAGGAATCAGCAGTGTTGAAATGAAATATACTTATGTTGGTAACTTTGATGCAACTCCAGAAAATCAGGCAAAAGCTTCTTCCTGGTATAATGAAGGAACAGAAATTATCTTTGCTTGCGGTGGTGCTGTTGGTAACTCCGTAATGAAAGCAGCTGAAACTGCTGGAACTAAAGTAATCGGTGTTGACGTTGATCAATCCGCAGAATCAGAAACTGTTATTACATCTTCTATGAAGAACCTTTCTAAGTCTGTTTATGATGCATTAACCAGCTACTATGCAGGAAGCTTCCCAGGTGGTACATCAGTAACACTTGATGCAACTGTAGGTGGTGTAGAACTTCCTATGGATTCATCAAGATTTGCAACATTTACACAGGCTGACTACGATGCACTTTATGCAAGAGTAGTAGCAAAAGAATTTACATTAGTAAAAGATACAGATGCAAGTGGAGCAGCAGTTGAAGTTAAAGATGTTCCAGTTGAAATCGTTGCAGTTGAAGTGATTGAATAATATGTGATAGAAGCATAAAGACTGTACCAGCCGTAAAGGGAAGAATGTTAATGTTAACGATGACGTCCGGCAAGCGGAACATTTTATGCTCTTGAATCAAAGTTGCCTAAAAAGGCAAAAGTCTTTTTAGGCAACTTTATTCTTTATGATAAGCTTAGGAGGTGCGGCATGGAGTATGTAATCGAAATGAATCATATTACCAAAGTCTTTGGAAACTTTAAGGCTCTGGATGATGTTACTCTAAAAGTTAAAAAAGGTGAGATTCATGCCCTTTTAGGAGAGAATGGGGCCGGAAAGTCTACATTAATGAGTGTTTTATTTGGCTTATATCAGGCTGAAAAAGGTGAAATTAAAATAAATGGTAATCAGGTACAAATTAACAACCCAAATGATGCAAACAATTTAAATATTGGTATGGTGCATCAGCATTTTAAATTAGTACACAATTTTACGGTACTTGAAAGTATTGTTTTAGGAAGAGAAACGGTGAAGGCTGGTTTCTTAAAGAAAGACGACGCAAGAAAAAAAGTAATTGCTCTTAGCGACAGGTACAAATTAAAAATTGATCCAGACGCATATATAGCAGATATTACGGTTGGAATGCAGCAGAGAGTTGAAATTTTAAAAATGTTATATTGCGATAGCGATATATTAATATTTGATGAGCCGACAGCAGTGCTCACACCTCAGGAAATCGAAGAATTAATGAAGATAATGAAGGAACTGGTTAAGGAAGGAAAATCTATTATTTTCATCTCACATAAATTAAATGAAATTAAGGAAGTGGCGGATCGTTGTTCCGTCCTAAGAAAAGGTAAATATATTGGTACAGTAGAAGTTGCGTCAACTACCAAGGAAGAAATGTCAGAAATGATGGTTGGACGTAAAGTTAATTTTAATATAGAAAAAACAGACCTACCGACAGGGAATGCTGTTCTGGAAGTTAAAAACCTCACAATAAAAGCTAAGAATTCAAATAAAAACGTAGTAAACAATGTTTCTTTTGCGGCTAAAAAGGGTGAAATATTATGTATAGCAGGTATTGATGGCAACGGTCAGTCTGAGCTTGTGTACGGTATAACAGGCCTGATGCCATTAAATGAAGGGAAAATTCTACTAAATGGTAAAGATGTTACGAAAGAATCCATAAGAAAAAAATGTCTGGATGGCATGGCACATATACCGGAAGACAGACATAAACATGGACTGGTTCTTGACTTTGACTTACAGGAGAATGCCGTATTGCAGACGTATTATGAATCCAGATTCCAAAGACATGGGTTTATAAAATTTAATGCCGTAAGGGAATATGCTAAAAAACTAATAAAACAATATGATATCCGAAGCCCTAGAGAAGAAGACTCTGTTGTAAGAAATATGTCTGGGGGAAATCAGCAAAAGGTAATCATTGCACGCGAATTAGATCGTAATCCTGAAATTGTAATAGCAGTTCAGCCAACAAGAGGCTTGGATATTGGAGCAACAGAATATATTCATAAACAACTGATAGCGCAAAGAGATCAGGGAAAGGCGGTTTTACTGGTGTCTTTGGAATTAGATGAAGTAATGAATGTTAGCGATCGCATTATTGTAATTTATGAAGGCGAGATTGTAGCAGACCTGAATCCAAAAGAAATTACAGTGCAAGAATTAGGATTATATATGTCAGGCGTGGAAAGGAGTGTGAATTATGAAAAGAAAGCGTAGTCTGGCAGAATTAAGAGGTGCAACAAGCTTATATGCTGCAATGATGGCAATTATTGTAGGTCTGCTTTTTGGCCTTATAATATTATTATTTAGTAATTCAAAAGAAGCATTTCCTGCATTTTTTACTATTTTAGCCGGTGGGTTCACGGATGGGTCCAAAGGAGTCGGTCAGGTGCTTTATAATGCGATTCCGATTATTATGACGGGACTTTCGGTTGGTTTTGCATTTAAAACAGGACTATTTAATATTGGAGCATCAGGACAATTTACCTTTGGCGCTTTTGCTGCAATCTATATCGGAGCCAAATGGACTTTTTTACCCCCGCAGATTCATTGGCTGATAGCTCTTCTTGGTGCTATGGTAGCAGGTGCAATCTGGGGAATGGGACCTGGACTTTTAAAGGCATTCGCTAATGTAAATGAAGTAATTGCATCAATTATGATGAATTACATAGGAATGTACTTAGTTAATATGATGATAGTGAAAACGGTCTATGATAAAATAAAAAACCAGACAAAACCAATTGCAAAAAGTGCAATTATTCCAAAAGGCGGGTTAGATAAACTATTTGGGGCAAATAACTTAAATATTGGTATCTTCATTGCGATTCTAATGGTTATTATTATCTATATCATATTGCAGAAGACTACCTTTGGCTATGAATTAAAAGCATGCGGGCAGAATAAAAATGCAAGTAGATACGCAGGTATAAACGAGAAGAGAAATATTGTATTATCTATGACCATAGCCGGTGCTTTATCCGGTATCGGTGGCGGATTATTATATTTGTCCGGTTCAGGAAAGTATCTTCAGGTACTTGATGTATTAGCTGCCGAAGGATTTAATGGTATTTCCGTTGCATTACTAGGTATGTCACATCCGATTGGAATACTATTTGCAGGCTTATTTATTGCTCATATTACGGTTGGTGGATTTAATATTCAGCTTTACTCCTTTGTGCCGGAGGTTATTGATATTATTATTGCTGCCATTATCTATTGTGGTGCGTTTGCTTTATTATTTAAAAGCATTCTCAGTAAAAAGGCTAGTAAACCGGTGGAAGAGAGTAAAACATCGGATGAAATGAAGAAGGAGGATAACTAATGGATATTGTATATTTTCTTGCCCAACAAACAATGTTTTTTGCGATTCCTCTTTTGATTGTAGCTCTAGGTGGTATGTTTTCCGAACGAAGTGGTGTTATTAACATTGCTTTAGAAGGTATCATGGTAATGGGAGCCTTTATCAGTATTTTTTTCATTAATATTTTTCAGGATACTATGAGCGGACAATCCTTGCTCTTACTGGCAATACTGGTAGCAGGAACAGCCGGAGGAATTTTCTCACTGTTACATGCCTATGCTTCAATAAAACTTAAGGCAGATCAGACTATTAGTGGTACGGCATTGAATTTATTTGCACCAGCTTTTGCTATCTTTGTAGCCAGAATGATCCAGGGCGTTCAGCAGGTTCAATTTAACGATACTTTCCTCATTAAGAAGGTGCCGCTGTTAGGAGATATTCCTTTTGTTGGCCCATTGCTTTTCCAGAATAGTTATATTACAACTTATATTGGGTTTGGAATTGCTTTATTATCCTGGGTTATAGTCAGTCATACAAGATTTGGATTAAGGCTTCGTGCGTGTGGCGAACACCCGCAGGCAGCAGACTCTGTTGGTATTAATGTATATAAAATCCGCTATGCAGGTGTTATAATATCTGGTGTACTAGCAGGAATCGGGGGTTTGGTTTTCGTAGTGCCAACCTCAACAAACTTTAATGCGACGGTAGCAGGTTATGGTTTCTTAGCAGTTGCAGTATTGATATTTGGGCAGTGGAGAACAAACCGAATCTTCTTTGCTGCATTCTTCTTTGGAATAATGAAGACATTTGCTTCGGCTTACTCTGGCGTTCCTTTCCTTAAGGAACTTCCAATATCCAATGAAGTATATAAGATGATACCATATATCGCAACTTTAATTGTTCTTGCATTTTCATCAAAGAATTCACAGGCTCCAAGAGCAGAAGGAATTCCATACGATAAGGGAAGCAGATAAATTATACCGGCAGATCGTAAGTGATTTGCCGGTTTCTTAAGTTATTACAGCATGGGACAATTATAAGCTTAGTTCAGACTGGAATAATGATATATGAGATATCATATTTAACTTGTGGGTTTGAGAACTAATATTAGCATCAGGAATAAAAAGTTACCTGGTTCAATAATAATCTGCATAGATAGACGGTAAAGGAGAATAAAATCATGAGAATGTATGATATTATTATGAGAAAAAGAAATGGTTCTGTTTTATCAGAAGAAGAAATTCGCTTTATGATACACGAATATGTAGCAGGTAATATTCCAGATTATCAGATGTCAGCAATGCTTATGGCCATATATTTTAGAGGAATGTCGGACGAAGAAACATCTATATTAACCGATGCCATGGCTCACTCCGGGGAGATGGTAGACTTATCAGCCATTAACGGTATTACAATTGATAAACATTCTACTGGAGGGGTGGGAGATAAAACTTCCCTGATTCTTGCACCAATCGTAGCTGCCTGTGGCGGCAAAGTTGCAAAAATGTCCGGCAGAGGGCTTGGACATACGGGAGGTACCATTGATAAGATGGAGGCGATACCTGGATTGCAGACTTCCTTGCCGCAGGATAAATTTATAGAGATTGTTAACAAGATAGGATTTAGTGTTATTGGTCAATCTGGTAACTTAGCACCTGCGGATAAGAAATTATATGCATTGCGTGATGTTACAGCAACCGTGGATAGTATTCCACTGATAGCGGCTTCTATCATGAGCAAGAAGCTGGCAGCAGGCAATGACTGTATCTTATTGGATGTAAAAACCGGCAGTGGTGCATTTATGAAGACGTTAGAAGGATCTATTGAACTGGCTAAAAAGATGGTTGCTATCGGTGAAAATGCCGGTAAGAAAACAGTAGCATTAATTACGGATATGGATATTCCATTAGGCCATGCTATCGGTAATGCTTTAGAAATCATAGAAGTAGTAACCACTCTTCATAATCAGGGACCGGCAGATTTGACGAAAGTCAGCTTGGAACTGGCGGCTAATATGCTCCATATTGGGGGATTTGGAACGCCCTTGGAATGTATGACAAAAGCAACCAAAGCAATAGAGGATGGTTCTGCTTATCTTAAACTCATTGAGATGGTTGAAGCACAAGGCGGAGACTCTTCTGTTATCAAAGATATAAGTAGATTTGCAAAAGCACCATTTGAGAAGATTGTAACTGCTCCTAAAACAGGCTATATTAATCATATGAATACAGAACAATGCGGAATTGCCTCTTTAGTTCTAGGTGCAGGCAGAGAAACCAAAGAGAGTACCATAGATTATTCTGCAGGAATCATCTTGAAGAACAAAGTGGGTGACTATGTAAAAGCCGGTGATGAATTGGCGGTTCTCTACACTTCAAAAGAGGAAACTTTAAAGGAGGCAGAGAAAATTCTATTATATGACACCGTCATTGATGAAACTCCGGTTAAGCAAAATCCACTGATTTTTGCAAGAGTTGATAAGGAAAAGGTGGATAAATTTATTTAGTTCAAGGGAACTATATTTTATTCGGCGTCGACGAACCAAGAACACTATTCATATCTCTTACAAGACTCTAGCCAAAAATCATGCCAGCGAGTTTGATTTTTGGCTAGAGTCTTGTAAATAAATCTTTTATATTTATTAATCCAAGTTATAATTGAGCCTTTTGCCCTTTTTGACCACGCTTACGATTTCGTACTTTCTTCGCACTAAGGGTTTTGCCGTTGAACTCGAAAGTATCAGTATTCGGTTTTAATACAGTTGTATAGGCAACGGTGTCATTTTTCTCTAATTCTATGGATTTCACACCACGCCCTGTTTTCTTCATTTCACTTACTTCTTCTAATGGGAAGCCAAGAGATAATCCTTTTTCCGTTAATAAGATTACTTTTAGGTCTCCTGCAAGAATATCACCTGCAAAAAGCATGACTACATTTACTACCTCGTCACCTTCCTCCAATTTAGTTGCGCTAATCATAGAACGGATAGTCTCAAATTCAACGCCGGATACTTGTTTTATGTAGCCTCCTTTCGTGGAGAATACAAGTTGTGATTCAAATAATTCTTCAAAGGAAGTATATAAAAGAATTGTTTCTTTATCAACTTTGCAAAGGGTTTGAATCAGTACGCCCTTGTCTTTAATTTTGCATTTTGGTATAGCAGAAGCCTTTACCTGATACATATTTCCTTCTGCAGTAAATATACATAACTTATCGGTATTTTTCATTAATAAAATGTGCGGATATTCTTTTAAGTTATCTTCAGAAACCCTGGTATAACTAGACACATCTAAAGACTTGGTATATCCAAACCGGTCAATGAGTATGTAGATGTCTTCAATCTTTACTTCCTCTATATAGTCTGCATTTTCTACATTTAATAGAAGAGTACGTCTTGGTGTATGGAAGGCCTTCTTAAATTCTTTTAGGCGTCCCTTAATTACTTTATAGAGCTCATTGATATCACCAAGAATCGCCTTATATTCATCAATATTCTTAATTAATTCATCATTTTCTTCGTGTAATTTTAATATCTCAAGACCAATTAACTTACTTAAGGGCATGGCCAAGATTGCTTCTGCCTGACGCTCTGTAAAGTTAAGTTTTAAAGCTTCCTTCTCAGAAGCCTTGGTCTTAAATTTAATCTCTGTAGTATCACCATTGATCAAGCATGCTTTGGCTTGTTTAATGGAGGAACTTCCTCTTAAGATTTCAATAATTAAATCAATAACATCTGTTGCACGAATTAAACCATCCACAATTTCTAGGCGGTTCTCGGCTTTATTTAGCATGTGCTGATATTCTTTGGTATAAAGTTCTTCCTGAAAACGGACGAATTCCTGAATCATCATTTTTAGGTTAAAAACAATTGGCTGCTGTTCTTTTACAGCCAGTAAGTTTACACCATAAGTATCTTCCAATGGAGTTTTCTTATAGAGACCATTTAACAGATTATCAATATCCCTGTCTTTCTTTACTTCAACAACAATTCGGATTCCCTCTTTTGATGATTCATCTCTAACGTCAAATATCTCATCAAACACTTTATCCTTCATTAGTGAGGCAAGACTTTCCACTAGCTTGGTTTTATTTCCGGCAATGGTATAAGGTATTTCGGTTATAATGATATTTTTGCGGCCATTTTCTCCATTCTCAATTTCTACCTTTGCCCGGATACGAATTTTTCCTTCACCAGCTTCATAAATCTGTTTGATATCATTTGTATTAATAATACTACCACCGGTAGGAAAATCAGGGGCGGGAATATATTTCATCAACTTCTCTATGGTAATGTCTTGATGATCCATATAGGCCATAACACCATCAATCACCTCACCAGGATTATGAGGAGGTATATTGGTTGCCATTCCGACAGCAATGCCGGTGGTGCCGTTAATCAGAAGATTTGGTATCATGGCAGGTAGAACCGTTGGCTCCTTCTCGCTGTCATCAAAGTTAGGAATAAACTCTACCAGGCCTTTCTCTAAGTGGTCTAATAAAGTCATAGCCCCATCAGACAATCTTGCTTCTGTATAACGCATGGCGGCAGCGCCGTCACCGTCGATAGAACCAAAGTTTCCGTGACCGTCAACTAAGGGAATAGAAAGGGAATAATCCTCCGTCATATGTACCAAAGCCTCGTAGATGGAACTGTCTCCATGGGGGTGAAATTTACCCATGGTATCACCGACGATACGGGCACTCTTTCTGTGAGGTTTTTTAGGGTCCAGGCCAAGTTCGCTCATCGCGTATAAAATACGTCTTTGCACCGGCTTTAAGCCATCCCTAACATCGGGTAGGGCCCTGGCTATAATAACACTCATTGCATAATCTCTGTAAGAATTTTTCATTTCTTCTGAAAAATCCATTTGTATAATATTCTCTGTATTTTTAATCATGAAGTCCTCCTAATAAAACAGTATTTTAAACGTCAATCTTAGCATATTTTGCTTCTTCCATAATAAAGTTCCTTCTTGGAGGAACATTACTGCTCATTAACGTGGTAGTTATTTCATCTGCCTCCACCGTATCACTAATCGTTACTTGAGCTAAAATACGTGTCTCAGGATTTAAGGTTGTCTCCCATAACTGGTTAGCATCCATTTCTCCAAGACCTTTATAACGTTGCAAACTTATTATTTTATTGTCTTTTATTTTTCGGAACTTCTCTAATTCAAAATCATTGAACAGGTATTCTGATTGTTTCTTCTTCTTACTCTTAATAGTAGTTTCATACTCAACTTTATATAAAGGAGGAAGCCCGCGGTATATCTTGCCTTCCAGAATCAGCTCCGGCATAAAACGATAGAAGAAGGTAAGCAGCAGGGTACTAATATGGGAACCATCCACGTCGGCATCTGTTAGTATAATAATTTTATCATAACGAAGCTTGGTAATGTCAAACTCATCACCGATTCCGCAGCCAAAAGAGACAATCATAGACTTAATTTCGTTATTCATTAATATCTTCTCTAACGTAGCTTTCTCAACATTAATTATCTTACCGCGAAGAGGAAGCACTGCCTGAGTCCTTCGGTTTCGTGCTGTTTTAACAGTGCCGCCTGCAGAGTCACCTTCGACAATGTATACTTCACACTCCTCCGGTTTTTTCGAAGAGCAAGAGGCTAATTTGCTTCTGGTATCTACATCCGATAATTGTTTCATAATTGCATTTCTTGCTTTGTCACCGGCTTTTCTGGCTGTATAGGATTTCATGGAGTTCTCCAGGATAGTTCGAAGTACTTCTACATTCTTATCAAAATATCTCTGTACTTCACTGGAAAATACATCTTCTACAGCAACTTTTGCATCTGTATTACCGAGCTTCGTTTTCGTCTGGCCTTCAAACTGTGGGTCAGGATGTTTTATGGAAATAATAGCAACAATGCCATTTCTGATATCCTTACCATCAAAATTCTCATCTTTATCTTTTAGAATATTTAATTCTCTCGCATACTGATTCATAACACGGGTAAGTCCGGTTTTAAATCCAGTAACCAGAGTACCGCCATCTACAACATTGATACGATTACAGTAGGCATTAATCTGTTCAGAATAAGTGCCAGTATATTGAAAAGCTACCTCAACCTCGATATCACCACTTTTACCTTCAATATAGATAGGCTCGCTGTGCAAAGTTTCTAGTTCCCGGTTCAAATAAGCTACGAAACTCTTAATGCCGAATTCCTCCTGGTAGGTTACTTCTTCCCCTGTTACTTGATCTATATAATTTATCATTAAATTTTTATTCAGAAAGGCAACTTCTTTTAGTTTCTTCTTAATCGTCTCTGCTTTAAATTCCACTGTCTCAAAGATGGAATCATCCGGATAGAAAGTAACTTTAGTTCCAGTGTCGCTCTTATTGCATTTACCTACGACAGGAAGCAAACCATCTTCCAGCTCCACAGTAGCATGTCCACCATTTTTGTATTCATCACGATAGATTTTACCGTCTCGTTTTACCTCTACGATCATATGACTGGATAGTGCGTTTACAACGGAAGCACCAACACCATGTAAACCACCGGAAACTTTATAAGCGGAACTGCCAAATTTACCTCCGGCATGAAGAATTGTATAGACTACACGTACCGTAGGTATCTTTTTGGTTGGATGTCCGTTATCCTGAATGGTGATGCCACCATCTTTTTGCAAAATCACATCTATTTTTGAACAGAAACCTGCAAGATGTTCGTCAATACCATTATCTAAAATCTCCCATATAAGATGATGCAAACCTCGGGTTCCGGTACTGCCGATGTACATTCCGGGACGTTTTCTTACTGCCTCAAGTCCTTCTAATACTACAATCTGACTTCCTGTATATTGTTCCATGTTTCAATTCCTTTCCTGTTAGCTCTGTATAGGATAGAAAGTTTTTAACCTACACTATATCTATTTGTGAAACCGCTCTTATAAAATCGGTCAACGTGGATAGTTTAACATATTTTATAGTAAAAATCTAGTATCTTGCACAATCGTATGTTCGCTGCAAGAATTGATATTATATAATTTTCAATGGAGAATTTATCGATGGTAATAAACTGCATAAGTAAAATACAAATAGCACGTAGTATAGTTTCTGAATTCTCCTACCCTAGAAGGGAGCGGAAGCTGGCGCATCCTTGGCAGTAAACAGAACTATATTACGTGCTATTCATTTAAAACATATCTATAATATTGAATTTACTCCTCAGTACAGTGCATTCATGCACTTTCAGACAATTTAAATTTCTTTTGTTTTTGTTTATCAACTATCCAGCAAACTCCAATACTTAATTCTAAAAGTCCAACCATAGGAACAGCCAGTAAAACTTGTGAAACAACATCAGGTGGAGTAACAATGGCAGCAACAATGAAAATAACTAAAATTAAAACACCATGCATACGCTTTAAAGTTGCCGGCTTTAAAATCTCAAGTTGTGATAATAGAAATACCACAACAGGCAGTTCAAATGCTGCACCAAAACTAATAAGCATAGTATTCGCAAAGGAAACAAAACTATCAATGGATATCATCGCATCTACAGAATCTAAACTAATACGTTTGAAAAACTGTAAGGTTACCGGC
>JAQZAX010000080.1 GCA_029239455.1 Anaerocolumna sp. | reverse complement strand
CAGTTAACGACCCGTCACAATACTTATAAGGAAATACAGGAAGATTTAGAAGGAATTCCAAGCAATTTACTCTCTGAACGTTTAAAGAGTCTGGAAGTTGATGGTCTTATTGCAGCAGAATTGTATCAAAACCATCCGCCACGTTACCGCTATGTATTGACGGAAAGTGGAATGGACTTGGGAGATATATTTAACAGCATTATTTTATGGGGTGAAAAGCATCTGAAAGTATGCTATAAGCAGTTACAGCATGCAGATTGCGGACACAGGGTAGAACATCAATATTATTGTCCTCAGTGCCATAAAGTCATTTCGAAAGAGGAAATAAGTGTGTGTGATCCCAGTGAAAATGAGCAATAATATAAAATTACATTTTATTACGCCGTTGACAAATCTTTTATGTCGTGCTATGCTAAATCTTAACAAATAGGGTATACTATTGATAGTTTACCAATATATTAAAAGGCTGTGAAGAGAAGAGTAAGCTTGGGATACTATGAACAGAGAGCCCGGTTCGCTGAGAAAGGGTCATGGAAAACTTGCCGAAGATGGTCTTGGAGCTTTGCACTGAATGGATATTTATCCTTTAGGCTGCAACGGTTGCACCCGTTAACGTGATATGCTGTATTGTTAATATAACTAGCAGCAGATAAGGGCTGGTTTATGGACCGGCTGAATTAAAGTGGTACCACGGGATATTCTCTCGTCTTTAAAGGAATTTAAAGACGGGAGTTTTTTAATTTCCTTTCTTACTACCCCATAGATAATAATAGGAGGAATGAATTATAATGAGTAAAAAACCATATTACATTACAACTGCAATCGCGTATACATCCGGTAAGCCACATATAGGCAACACCTATGAGATTGTACTTGCCGACAGTATTGCAAGATTTAAAAGACAACAAGGTTATGAAGTGTTTTTTCAGACAGGAACGGATGAACATGGACAAAAAATTGAGAACAAGGCTGCAGAGACAGGTGTTACACCAAAAGAATTTGTTGATACTATAGCTGGTCAGATTCAGGGAATCTGGGACTTAATGAATACCTCTTATGATAAGTTTATCCGTACTACGGATGCCTACCATGAGAAACAGATTCAGAAGATATTTAAGAAACTATATGAACAGGGAGATATCTATAAAGGCTTTTATGAAGGCTTATATTGTACACCTTGTGAATCTTTCTTTACACAGTCCCAGTTAGTAGATGGTAAATGTCCTGACTGTGGTGGTGAGGTTTCTCCTGCCAAGGAAGAAGCGTATTTCTTAAAGTTAAGTAAATATACAGACCGATTAATGGAACACATTAACACCCATCCGGAATTCATTCAGCCGGAGTCCAGAAAGAATGAGATGATGAATAACTTCCTGATTCCGGGATTACAGGACCTCTGCGTATCCAGAACGTCATTTAAATGGGGCATTCCTGTTGATTTTGATGATAGGCACGTGGTTTATGTATGGCTGGATGCTCTAAGCAATTACGTAACAGGATTAGGTTACGATGTTGACGGTAACAATGGTGAACTTTTTAAAAAATTCTGGCCGGCAGATCTGCATTTGATTGGCAAAGACATTCTTCGTTTTCACACCATTTACTGGCCTATTATGCTAATGGCGTTAGATATTCCTTTACCAAAACAGGTATTTGGTCATCCTTGGTTACTGCAGGGAGAAGGCAAGATGAGTAAATCCAAGGGAAATGTTCTCTATGCAGACGAATTAGTAGATTTCTTTGGCGTAGATGCAGTGCGCTATTTTGTGCTTCATGAGATGCCATTTGAGAATGACGGGGTTATTACCTGGGAGCTTATGGTAGAGAGAATGAACTCGGAGCTTGCCAATACTTTGGGAAATTTAGTGAATAGAACCATCTCAATGTCTAATAAATATTTTAACGGGGTTGTTAATAACACTGGTGTAAAAGAAGGGGTAGATGATGAGTTAATTAAGATTGTAACAGAAACGCCTGCCAAAGTTGCAGCCAAAATGGAGCAGCTTAAGGTTGCTGACGCCATTTCTGAAATATTTACTTTATTTAAGAGATGTAACAAATACATTGATGAAACCATGCCTTGGGCGTTAGCCAAGGAAGAAGATAAAAAACCAAGACTTGAGACCGTATTATACCACTTGGTGGAAAGTATCTGTATAGGAGCCGACCTATTATCTTCCTTTATGCCGGAGACTTCCGCCAAAATCTTAGGTCAGTTAAATGCTTCCGAAAGAACATTAGAGGAATTGAAGGTATTTGGTAAATATCCATCCGGTAATAAAGTGACAGAAGCTCCGGAGATTCTATTTGCTCGTCTTGATTTAAAAGAAGTTATGGATAAGGTAGAACAAAAAAAGGCTGGGTCCAAAGCAAAAGAAGTAACAGCTGAAGCTGCAGAGGTTTCCACAAAGGACATAGTGATTGATATACCTGCCAAGGATGAAATCGGATTTGATGATTTTATGAAAATGCAATTCCAGGTAGGAGAAATCATCGCTTGCGAAGAAGTGCCAAAATCCAAAAAGCTGCTTTGCTCACAGGTTAAGATTGGCAGCCAGGTGAAACAAATTGTTTCAGGTATTAAAGCATATTACTCACCGGAAGAAATGGTAGGCAAGAAGGTGATGGTACTGGTTAATTTAAAACCCGCAAAATTAGCAGGTGTGTTATCAGAAGGTATGCTTTTATGCGCAGAAGATGAGAGCGGCAACCTGTCACTCATGGTACCAGAAAAGTCCATGCCTGCAGGTGCAGAGATTCGATAGAAAAGCCGGAGGCAATCATGATTGTAGATACACATGCTCATTATGATGATGGGGCATTTGATGAAGATAGAGAGTCATTATTAAACAGTATGACAGAAGCAGGAATTCCGTTTATAGTAAATATTGGCGCAAGTATAAATTCAACGAAACAAACCATTGAATTAACAAAACAGTACCAATTTATTTATGGGGCGGTAGGAATACATCCCAGTGATACAGCTGAATTAGAAGAGGCGAGTTTTGCCTGGTTAAAACAGGTGGCGGAGCTTCCAAAGATTGTTGCAATCGGCGAAATTGGCTTGGATTATTACTGGGATACTCCTGACAGACAGATACAGAAAACATGGTTTGACCGTCAGATGGAGCTGGCGAAGGAAATAAAATTGCCGGCAGTGATTCACAGCAGAGACGCGGCTAAGGACACTCTTGATATGATAAAAGCCGCTAAGCTAGAGGAAACCAGTGGTGTAATTCACTGTTTTTCTTATAGCAAAGAAATGGCGAAGAGTTATTTGGACATGGGATTCTACTTGGGTATTGGCGGAGTGGTGACATTTAAAAATGCACACAAACTAAAGGAAGTGGTTGAATATTCACCTCTAGATCAGCTGGTACTTGAGACGGATTGTCCGTATCTTTCACCAGAGCCAAATCGCGGCAAGAGAAATACATCCTTAAACCTTGTATATGTAGCCCAGGAAATTGCAAAGATAAAGAATATAGATTATGACAGGGTATTGGAAGTAACTGAGCAAAACGCACGTAAGCTTTATACTATAGCAGAATAGCTATAAAAATTAGAATATCAAAGGAAGAAAAGAGGTAGTGATGGCAACACTAGGGAATCCAAAAGAAACCATAGAAATTTTAAACAAGTATAACTTTACTTTTCAGAAAAAGTTTGGACAAAACTTTCTGATTGATACTCATGTGCTTGATAAAATTGTAAAGGCAGCAGGAGTAACAAAAGATGATATGGTGTTAGAAATAGGACCGGGTATTGGTACACTGACTCAGTACTTATGTGAAGCAGCAAGGGAAGTAATTGCAGTAGAAATTGATAAAACATTAATTCCGATTCTTCGTGATACCTTATCTGCCTATACCAATGTTACCGTTATTAATGAGGATATATTAAAACTTGATATTAATAAACTGGTACAAGAAAGAAACAATAATAAACCCGTTAAAATAGTTGCGAATTTACCTTACTATATTACTACACCTATTATAATGGGGCTATTTGAAGCCCACGTTCCCGTGGACAATATAACCGTAATGGTTCAAAAAGAAGTAGCAGATAGAATGCAGTCAGGCCCCGGAACCAAGAATTACGGAGCTTTATCTTTGGCGGTTCAGTATTATGCGAAGCCTTATATTGCAGCAAATGTACCACCAAATTGCTTTATTCCAAGACCGGGTGTAGGTTCCGCAGTCATACGGTTGAATCTTCATAAGGAACGGCCGGTGCAAGTAAGTGACGAGAATCTAATGTTTCGCATAATTAGAGCTTCCTTTAACCAAAGAAGAAAAACCCTGGTAAATGGTCTTAATAATTCCAGTGAAATTAGTCTGCCAAAAGAAATAATAGCAGAAGCTATTGATGAACTGGGTGTCTCTCCCACCATAAGAGGAGAAGCCTTAACCTTAGAGCAATTTGCTATATTGAGTAACGTAATTTATAATAAAATGAATTCATAGGTGAATAAAAGTGAAAGAAAATTTAGGGAAAGAAAGGATGCCACAGTATGATTCTTTTACTGCTTTTTATTTGTGGCAGTATTGCAGGACTACCTGCAATTAGCAATGGGTGTAAAAATGAAAACGATTGGTAATGTAATAGTAGGTCAGTCAGGAGGACCAACAGCTGTGATTAATTCTAGTTTGGCAGGAGTTTATGAAACAGCGAAAAAAAAGGGCGCCGTTAAAGTATTTGGCATGGTTAACGGTATACAGGGACTTCTGGAGGAGAATTATGTTGACTTGGAGGAACAATTCACTAGCAATCTGGATATTGAATTGCTAAAAAGAACTCCTTCTTCCTTTCTGGGATCCTGCAGATACAAATTACCAAACCCATGGGATAAAGCGGAAGTATATGAAAAATTATTTGAGATATTAAATAAGCTGGAAGTGGAATATTTCTTCTATATTGGAGGTAATGATTCCATGGATACCATTAAAAAGCTCTCGGAATATGCCGCTTCCATTCATAGCAGCATACGATTTATGGGAGTCCCAAAAACAATTGATAATGACCTTGAGGGTACGGATCATACCCCTGGTTTTGGCAGCGCCGCTAAATTTATTGGTGCTGTGATGAAAGAAACCATTGTAGATAGTTTAGTGTATGACTTAAAAAGCGTGACTATTGTAGAAATTATGGGACGTAATGCGGGATGGCTTACGGGAGCTGCAGCATTATCAAAAACAAAAGAGTGTGCAGGACCGGATTTCATTTACCTTCCTGAAGTGCCGTTTAGCATTGATGACTTTAATAGTAAAGTGATCGAACTACAAAAAAAGAAAAAGTCGATTGTTGTTGCGGTATCCGAAGGCATTTGCTTAAAAGACGGACAACTGGTATGTGAACTTAGTGACCGTGTAGAATACCAGGACCAGTTTGGCCATTGCATGTTAAGTGGCGCAGCAAAATATTTAGCCAATCAGTTGTCTGCAAAATATGGAATAAAAACCCGCTCTATTGAATTAAATACATTGCAGCGGTCTGCTTCCCACCTAACTTCCCTTGTAGATATAACGGAAGCCTATAATGCTGGCGGTGCAGCAGTAAATGCCGCTATCCTTGGGGAAACCGGTAAAATGGTTATTCTTAAAAGAGCTTCTTTGGCTCCTTACGTATGCGTAACAGACACCTATGACATACAAAAAATAGCAAATCTTGAGAAAAAGGTACCAAGAAAGTGGATTAATGAAGAAGGTACTTATGTAACGGAAGAATTTATGGATTATATAAAACCCCTGATTCAAGGCGAATTAGTGCCTTTCATGGCAGATGGAATTCCGATGCATATCACCATGAAAAGATAGAAATGCCGGCATACTGGCGGGCTTAGATAAAGGAGCTAAAATGAATTTATTAAATGTAGAAAAGATGAGCAAAAGTTTTACCGACAAGATATTATTTGATCAGGTAACCTTAGGCATTAATGAAGGTGATAAAATTGGTGTCATTGGTATTAACGGAACCGGTAAATCAACATTACTTAAAATGATTGCCGGATTGGAAGAGCCTGATGAAGGTAGTGTTGTGAAAGGTAAAAATATCAGGGTAGAGTATCTTGCTCAGACTCCTGTGTTTAATGAAAAATTAACAATTCTAGAGAATGTAATAACCGGTAAAAAAGCCGAAGAAGAATACCGTAATCTCGAAGGAGAAGCGAAAACCATGCTGCAAAAATTAGGGATAGCAGGTTATGACGGGAGAATTGATACGTTATCCGGCGGCCAAAAGAAAAGGGTGGCACTGGTGCGAACTTTATTGACTCCGGCAGAGATTCTTGTATTGGACGAGCCTACGAATCATTTGGATAATGATATGGCGGAATGGCTGGAAGATTATCTGAATAAATATAAAGGTGCATTTATTATGGTAACCCACGACCGTTACTTCCTAGATAAGGTGACCAATAAAATTATAGAAATTGATCAAGGCAGCATCTATACGTATATGGCTAACTACACAAAATTCCTGGAATTAAAAGCAGAACGGGAAGATATGGAGATGGCCACAGAGAGAAAGAAGAAGAGTCTTTACCGTATGGATTTGGAATGGATGATGCGGGGTGCCAGAGCCCGTTCAACCAAACAAAAAGCCCACATACAGAGATTTGAAGAACTACGGGATCGTAAAGTTGCCCAGAAAGATAAAAACGTTGAGATAAATGCATTATCCACAAGACTTGGTAAAAAGACCATAGAAATTAACAATGTTAGCAAACAATATGATAACCGTTTGCTAATCAAGGACTTTACTTATATCTTACTAAAAAACGATCGTATCGGTATTGTAGGTTCCAATGGTGCCGGCAAAACGACGCTTCTAAAGATTATAACAGGTAATATTGAACCTGATGAAGGTAATGTTGAAGTAGGAGAAACCGTTAAAATTGGCTACTTTTCTCAGGAAAATGAATACATGGATCAAAACCTTCGAGTCATTGACTATATTAGAAATGTGGCAGAATATATTGAAACCAGTGAAGGAAGTGCCAGTGCTTCACAGATGCTTGAGAGATTTTTGTTCCTAGGCGCAATGCAGTATTCCCTCATATCCAAGTTATCCGGCGGCGAAAAAAGGAGATTGTATCTGCTGAAAGTACTGATGGAAGCGCCTAACATATTAATTCTTGACGAACCTACCAATGATCTGGATATTCAGACACTTACGATTCTGGAAGATTACTTGGATTCCTATGATGGTATTGTTCTAACGGTATCCCATGACCGCTATTTCATTGATCGCATTGTTGATAGAATATTCGCCTTTGAGGGTGAAGGTGCAATTAAGCAATATGAAGGTGGATTTACAGACTATAAAATAGCCAGTGGTGCCACCGAGTTATCTAATAATACAGGAAACTTGGGTAATACTCTCTTAAAAGAAGAGGGGAAAAAAGAAACGGGTACAGGTAAAACAAAGCCCAAAGAAGAAAAAATAAAGTTTTCCTATCACGAGAAACGGGAATATGAGGAAATCGATAGTGTTATTGCAGCGTTAGAAGAAAAAATTGATAAATTGAATCAGGAAATGACGGAAGCTTCCAGTAACTATTCAAAATTAAATGAATTAATGGCCCAGAAAGAAGAGGCAGAAAAACAATTAGAAGAGAAGATGGAACGATGGGTTTATCTAAACGATCTTGCTGAACAAATAGAAAATGCAAAGAACAAGAACTGAGGAGGAAGAGAACATGTCAAAAATTGAAGTAGTCAGAGCAGAAATGGTAAGTGCAATGAAAGCCGGCAATAAACCAAGAAAAGATGCACTTTCAGCACTTCTTACTGCACTAAAAAATGTACAGATTGATAAACGTGCTGAATTAACAGAGGAAGAAGAAAATGCAGTTGTTTTAAAAGAAATAAAACAATTAAAAGAAACGTTAGAATCTGCACCTGAAAGCAGAACGGATATTATCTCTGAATGCAAATTCAGAATAGAAGTATTAAGTGAATTCGCACCGGTATTTTTAAGTGAAGAAGAGATTAGGAACATTATCAATGAAATCTTATCTAATCTTGGAATTACGCAGCCAACAACAAAAGACAAAGGCAAAATTATGAAAGACCTTATGCCAAGAGTAAAGGGTAAGGCAGATGGCAAGGTTGTAAATGATTTAGTTGCAGCTTTGATGCAGGAGTAATGTAAATTCTTCCCTTTCAAACCTTAGTCATATGTTTGCCTGACATGGAATATACTGTAGGAGAATAAGAATGAACTAAGTAAGGGGAGCCAGATATGCCTGATTATAGAAGATTAGTTTCATACATTTATAATTATGAAAAAGGATTAAAAAGAAATAATGTTGGATATGCCAGAGTTGAAGCTCGTAATGGGCAGTGTAAATATACGCTCCATGTTACAGCTCCCAGCCTGAATGAAAGACACTTAAAAGCGTATATGTTTAAGAGAAATGAAGGCGGCCTTACGGGAATACTGTTAGGTACTCTTACAATAAGAAATGGAGTAGGAGAATTAAAAGGGCAAACAGAATCTGAACATCTAATGAATACTTCCTATACATTAGACGATATTGGAGGAATCGTAATATATCTGTCTGATGATAAGTTTTTTGCAACAGAATGGGATGACCTCCCAATTAATATGGAAATAATAGTAACCATTGAAGGAAATAGGCAGGCAAATGAGCCTAGACCTCAGGGGCCTAAAGAGGAACAGAAAGAATACGGAGAGAAAAACGAGAAAGAGTTCGAGGAGAAAAACAAGGCAGAATATGAAGAGAAAAGCAGGGAAAAGTTAGAGGATAATTACGAGAGAAAATATGATGAAAAAGACGAGGAAGAATGTGAAGAAGATATTCCGGATACCGGCAGAGATAAAGAGAGAGACCTTTGGGAAGATTTAAAGACGAAAAAGTATTTTGGAGATACTCCGAAAACGGACGAAGAAGAAATTCCAGAGACGTGGGAAGAGCCGGAATATAAGGGATACATAAATGTAAATGAAAAGATGGAAAATAAAGAGTTACCCAATGGGGTAGAAGAAGTAAGAGAAGAAAATAAGGAACAGATTGCAAAAGAAGCGGAAGACGGGAATAAAGAGACTGAAACTACAGACGAAAATGAGAAAGAAAATGTAACAGAATCCGTAGCGGCTAATAAGGCAGAAGTGGAAAGTTCAGAAAAATTAGCAGATGACTCGTCTTACAATAGTGCTGATAAAGTAAGAAAATCAGAATCCTCAGAACTTAAAGTTCAAAATCATGGAAATTCAGCTCTTCCAATGGATGATAGACACTATAATAATGTAAATGAACCCTGCGGCTTTCATTATACCAATGGCTGTAGATATGCACAAGGCATGCAGCGTTCAGATTATGAAGATCATCCATTAGCAAAACGAATCTACAATGATTTTCCAAGAATGTTTCCATTCGAGGACAATGAAATTGCCTGGTGTGTTAGAATCGAACCTCAAGATATTGGAATGCTGCCAATGGAATCATGGATTCTTGGCAATAACAGCTTTTTGCTTCACGGCTACTATAGTTACCGCCATTTGATATTTGCCCGTATGAACTATAAAAATGGCTATTTCTATATTATTGGTGTGCCGGGAATTTATCATAACAGGGAAAAATTCATGGCCAGAATGTTTGGATTTGAGAATTTTAAATGTGTAAAGAACCGAGAAAGAAAAACCGGAGAATTTGGCTATTGGTATATACCGGTATTGCTTAATTAAATACTGGGAATTGTTAGCATTAAAGTCAACTGTTACATCTTAATAAAAGTCCTTGAACTGGCAATTGCACATTGCCGTTTCAAGGACTTTTTATATATTTTTATCAATAATTTTAAAGCTAATAGGCGTTGATAATACAATTATCAGAGTTATTATTGTCTTAATTCTTGTAATTCTGGAAACAGACTCTATAAACTTTATAAAAAAAACAAAGATTAGTAGTGAAAGACCCACTATCTAAACTTTATTTAAATAAGCATATCGGGCATGATCTTCCCATTGCCCCTTGATTTGAATGCTGGATTCAGCTACGCCCTCATAGTGAAAACCAAGCTTTTCAATGAGCTTTATAGAGGGCTGGTTCATGGGCATAATATTTGCCTCAATTCGGTGCAGCTTTAATTCATGAAAGAGCACATCCATACCCTTTTTAATACTTTCATAAGCATAACCGTTACGGGCATAATTCTGATCGAATTTATACCCAATCTGACATGTGGAAAAGGAGCCCAGAGTAATATTATAAAAATTAACGGTTCCAATTATGTCATGTAAATTATCTTTCTCAAATACCCAGAAACGTAATAGCTTGGACTGAAGCATCAAATTATATTCAATAGACAAGGTTACTCGCTGATAGGCGTAAGTATAAAAGTTTGGGTCTCTTTCCGGTTCCCAACGCTCGAAAAAATCTTTATTGCGATCATAGAAAGATAATACTTTTTCGGCATCTGAATGTGTTAAGATGCTTAATATAAGGCGATCTGTGGAATAAGTCATCTGCATATGAGAATCTCCTAATCTATACCTCGAATACCCACACTATTAACATAGGGATGGAGGATATTCTGAAAATTAATTAACTCATTTCTCGTATAACTGCTTAAACCTGGGGATAAGATATCTCCGGAATCTTTATAGGCTTGTAGATAATAAGCTTTTGCACCTTCGATCCATTTCCCAATAGAAATAAAATCGTCTGTATCATGATGCTCCTTTACAACGGTAGTTCGAAATTCATAATCTACGTGGGAGGACTTAAGAAAATTAATACTTTCCGATACCCTTGCTGTGTCAAACTGTGGAATGCCAACTGAAAGACCGTACTTTTTTATAGAATTCTTTATATCCATTGCAACAAAATCAACCCCATGATGATTCACTAGATCTATTAATTCTTTTGGGTTATTACCATTGGTATCTAATTTAACAAGAAATCCAAGCTCCTTAATTTTATCTATAAAAACAGAAAGCCCAGAATATAGAGTTGGCTCCCCGCCGGTAATGCAAACCCCTTCCACAATTCCTTTTCTCTTCTTTAAAAAACCCAAAATGTCCTCTTCTGGTATCACCTGCTGCTTAGTCGGGTTTAGCACAAGGGATGCATTATGACAAAATGGGCAGCGAAAATTACAACCACCTAAGAAGATGGTAGAAGCGATATGTCCCGGATAATCTAATAATGTAGTTTTATTAAAACCATGTATTCTCATAGGTACTCCTATAGAAAGGCACTCTATTGGCTTTGCAGCCGCAATAAAATATCGTTGCCTCTTATTTTACTTAGTGATAAGATAAATATAGCAGAAGGGGTAGGCTTCGTCTATAGGAAATACCCCTAATCCTAATTTATGATGTAAGGTAAAGGAAAATGTAATGAATTTAAAATATATGAAAGAAGCAATAAAAGAGGCAAAAAAAGCAGCTAAAATAGGGGAAGTACCTATTGGCTGTGTTATTGTGTATGAGGATAAAATAGTTGCAAGAGGGTACAATAAACGAAATAAGAAAAAAACCACCCTGGCCCATGCGGAATTACTTGCCATAGATAAAGCCAGCAAAGTATTGGGAGACTGGCGATTAGAGGATTGTACAATGTATGTAACACTAGAACCCTGTCAGATGTGCTCGGGGGCTATTGTTCAAGCAAGGATAAAAGAAGTAGTCGTTGGAACTATGAATCCCAAAGCAGGCTGTGCAGGCTCTGTTTTGAACATACTGCAGATGAAGGAGTTTAATCACCAGGTTCTACTGACCACAGGGGTAATGGAAGAGGAATGTACTGCTGTGTTACAGGACTTTTTTAAGGAGTTAAGAATAAAAAACAAACAGGAGAAAACTCGAAATAGCCAACATATTGAAGAATTGTGAATTAGAATAAATTTCCAATAAAAAGAAGCCATTTTCCTTGACTTTTAATACAGAATGAAGTATACTGATTCATACAGTTCTGTTGAGATTTATTATTTGTATACAAAATTGAAAATACTTAATTCGAATAGAATTAGTATAGGGAATAGGAACTGTTTTATATTGTCATAAAATTTCCGTGCAGCCGGGGAGACAGCGGTGCCCTGTACCTGCAATCCGCTACAGCAGGGGTGATGTCTTGCCTAGGGTGATCTTTTGTGGAGCTGCCCCCTATAAGTGATGTTGACGTC
>JAQZAX010000079.1 GCA_029239455.1 Anaerocolumna sp. | reverse complement strand
AAGTTCCTGAGGAACTCCGCCAACGTCATTCTGTGTCCAGATTGCTGATGTTGCCCACTTTGGTACATATTCAAGTAATTTATTAACGTCTTCACCATTAAAATTAGCATAATCTCCTTCGCCGGTGTAGTTGTTTAATGAGCTATACAGATTAGATCCAGCATTTATAAAGCCCATAGGAATATCCATTGCTCCCCAGAAGTTTTCGTTATCACCAGAAGTTGCAAAAGTTGTATATTCATCAAGTGTCCAGTTTACTGGTGGAATATCAATATTGTTTTGTGTTGCAAGCTCTTTGTTTACGTAAACACCCCATGGTTGCATAAACATTGGTAGGCCTGCCTGGAATCCATAATAATTCATCATTCCCATAACGCCACGGTTAAAGGATTGATATACAGGATCATCTGCAAATACAGATAAATCAGCTACCATACCTTTTTTAACATCACCAACTAAATCGGTTGATGCGAAGATATCCGGATATTTTCCATAATTAGCTTTAAAGTTCTCAAGTTCCTGTGCCCATGAAGTTTCATTGTCATGAGGTGCACCTGCTTTAGAATACACATTGATTTTGATATTAGGATAAGTTTTGTTAAACTCTTTTGCCATAGCATAAATTGCTGCTTCGTTCTGTCCTGTAAGCTCTGCAACCGTTAATTCTTGTTTACCCAGGTCTTCCATGTACTGACCGGAACCTGACCATGTCATAATGGTAATGTCACCTTCAGCCTGAGTATCTAATGCAGTATATGCACTTTCTGTGGCAGCTTCTGTTGTAGCTTCCGTTGTTGCTTCCGTTGTAGCTTCCGTTGTTGCGGTTACATCTTCGTTCTCTTTTTTCTGGCAGCCAGCAAAAGCAGCTACTACCATACTTAATACAAGAGAAAAAACTAATAACGTTTTTAATTTTTTCATAATTTTCCCTCCATTAATGGTTTTATTTTTGCTACAATTGCATTATAAACCATGGATTTCAAAAAATCAATATATAAAAACATTTTTATTTAAATATTTTCAGTATACGTTGTGCATTTTGCATATGTTTTACTTATTATTTCTATGCTATTTGCCATTTATTATATTTTATTTTGAGCGAAGAGGCATTATTGCAATATTTTATGTCGTTTTTTGTTGTTTATTAGCAGCAAAACAGTAAAAACGTTTTTATTATGTGATATTTGTTTAATTTATAACAATATATAAGTATTATATTATCGATTTTGATAATCATCTATTATGACAATCTATTTGATTACAATAAATTACTATTACATACTTTAAAATATGGCTCATTAAACTTAGTATTTAAAGCCCCATTCATGTTTTTTACAATATAACAGTATATTTTATATGCATTTTTTATAGAATCTCTCTATGCAAGTAAAGAATATCAATAAAAAAATGCGAAACGTTTTTGTATAAACGTGCTCTGGTCCATAAAAAAGGTGGCTTTCTTTTGAAAACCACCTTTTAATCAATAAAATCCTATTTATTATTACTGCATAGCGCTTTTACTTCATTTACTAATGCAATGATTCCATTCTCAATTTTTTGCAGTTCCTCTTCTCCCGGAGCACCAAGAAATTCAACGGGTTCGACAAAATCCCAGTTCATACCCAATCTTGTCGTAATCTCAGCCAGTTCTTTTTGAGCTCCGCCAGACCATCCATAGGAACCAAAGCTAAACACTTTACGATTCTGAATCTTTTTCTTACCCATTTCCTCTAACGTTGAAGCCATGGGAGGAAACATCTTAAATTCATAAGTAGGCATAGCTAATATTAACCCGGTTGAAGTCCATGCTGATGTGATAACTGTTCCCCAGGAATCTTCCGGTACTTGGTGAATGTGAAACTTGATATTCTGACTCTCTAATACCTTCACTGCAAATTGTACTGCTTTTTCTGTCATTCCATACATAGAGCTCCAAACCAAAGTAATTTCTTCTTTTGCCGGACCTTTCTGATAATCAGCATATTTTGAATATGCATCCATAATTAACCCAGGTTCTCTCCATATATATCCATGTCCAGGAGCAATCATTTTAACTGGTAAATTTTCGCATTTTAAAACGGCTTTCTTCGCCTGTGGGGAAAACGTACCTAGTATATTTGAAAAATATCGGATGGTGTCAACTTCATATTTTTTCAATTCGTTTTCATCTAAATCATCTGCAAAGATTGAGGAACCAATTTTACCAAATCCACCAAAGGCATCGCAGGAGAATAAAGTGCCTGTTGCTGTATCAAGAGTCGCAATTGTATCCGGCCAATGTACATTAGGAATCTCCGTAAAGCTAAGAACATGTCCGTCACCTAGATCCACGGTATCTCCATCTTTTACACAGGTGATATTCTCTGTCTGTCCATAAAATGCAGCTAATAAATCCTGTGCTTTTTTACTGCAGAGAATTTTAAAGTTCGGATTAATAAGTTTAAATTTTTCAATCCAGCCGGAATGATCAGGTTCCATATGATTAATAATAAGATATTCTATTGACTCTGGATTAATATTAATTTGACTTAACAGGGTAAACAGGGTTTCGGGAGCACCGTCCCAGCCACAGAAACCATCAATGACTGCAGTCTTTTCACCTTTAATGATATAGGAGTTAATAGATACGCCGTTTGGTATCTCCCACGCTCCTTCAAATAAAATATCTTCTACATTCATAGAGAGCACGTAAGTTTCTTCTGCTATAGATTTGGCATTCATTATAATTCCTCCTAATTTTTATATTCATTTCTTAGTATTCCAATAATATTTGCTATAAACCACCTTTTATTTTATCAATACTTTCCTTTATGGTCAACTAATTATTCGCAAGGTTTTCGTTTATTTCTTCTAACTGAATTATTTCTTTCGTGACTTCGTCACAGAAATAACTATGTAAAAGGTATATAGTGTACTCATAAGATAAATCTAAAGGAGATGTGAATATGAGCGTATTAACAATAACAAAAAACAATTTCGAATCTGAAGTTGTAAAATCAGATAAACCTGTTTTACTTGATTTCTGGGCTGCCTGGTGCGGACCATGCCGTATGGTTTCCCCAACAGTGGAACAAATTGCAGCTGAAAATTCTGACATTATAGTCGGAAAAGTTAATGTTGATGAACAGCCGGAACTGGCTCAGGCTTTCCGAGTTATGTCAATTCCAACCTTGGTTGTTATGAAAGATGGTAAAGTATCAAAATCAGCAATCGGCGTACAGCCAAAGCAAGCTATTCTTAATATGGTAAAATAAATCATTTATTTGAGGATGCCGGCAAAGTTTAACCCCACAAGAACTTAGTCCATGGCAATCATACTCCACACATACATTAATTTTCAGCTTCCTAAATGCAAAACCTAAATGTTGACCCTAAATGTTCTACCACTCAAAAAAGACTTTCACGCCACGGAAAGTCTTTTTTGACTATGTTTATAAAGTTAAACTTTTAAGTTTCTTCTTGTTTATGACTTTTACTCCGCCTCTTGATAATTCTACAATTCCTTCATTTGCAAAGTATTTTAGCATCCTTGATACCACTTCTCTGGCACTACCAACATATTTTGCAATTTGTTCATGGGTAAGATCAATCATATCTGTTTGATTCCTTGTTATTTCATCAAATAAGAAGATAGCAAGCCTTTTGTCAAAACTCATAAATAGAATCTGTTCCATTGCCCACATAACATCGGAGAATCGATCAATAACTAATTTATCGGTAAAGCTCTCTGCATAAATATTTTGCCTGCATATTTGTTTGTAAACATTGGAGTCAATAACCAAAACTTCACTGTCTGTTTCCGCATCAATATGAACATCAAAAGTTATATTATCCAAAATGCAGGAAGCAGATAAGATACAAACTTCCCCTTCACCTAAACGGTATAATGTAATCTCTTTACCTTCATCAGATAAAATATAGATTCTTACCTCACCTTTTTTTATTAAAAGTACACCAATACAATCCATATCCCCACTATGAATGGTACTGCCTTTCTGGTATTTCTCCGTTACGATGCGGTCTAGTATAAGATTTTGTTGTGCATCCGTAAGCTTATCCCAGAAAGTCAAAACACGGGATATACTTTTAATATCCTCTTTCACTGTCATTATAGCATCCTCTTTTCTATTACCAAAACCTATGTGCATATATTATATTACTATATCTGTTTAATTATTAAATATTCTTTCATTATATACAATATATTTTGAATTTACAACCCTATCAGTTGATACCTGATTTCATCCTGTCAGCTGCTACCTGATTTCATCTTTCAATTGATACCTGATTTCATCCCGTCAGCTGATACTTAATTTCAGTTATAATTAATTTCATCCTATCCATTGATATCTAATTTCAAAATCCCAGATGCTATTAGGTAAAATCAGTGACTTCCTAGCTTCTGGTACTTTCCCCCGAATAAAATGAAAGAGCTGGATTTTTCTTATTTCCAACTCTTTCTTAGGGTAATTATAATTAAATTGTTGTCTTCCACAGCCCATGCAAATTACAGAATTCATATGCTGCAACCGGTTGCTCACCTTCAACAGCAAAAACAGCAGTTGGCTTATCTTCCGGTGTTAAGTATTTAAATTGGAAGCCCTTGTCTGTTTCTAAGTAAATCCATTGAATATAATGTTCCGGAGTCATTGGATGCTCAACGCTTCCTACGGTTACGGAAACTTTGCTACCATCAACTACAACCACTGGAAGGTGTTTTTCTGTTGCAGCTTCCGTTGTATTAGGTACGATCTGGGTCATCTTTTCTCCACAACAGACAAGCGGAGCACCAGACTCATTAATAAATGTAACTACATTACCACAATGTTTACACACAAAGAATTTAGGTTCTTTTTTCATACGATTCCTCCTTTAATATCATCTTAATAATTTTTAGCTAACACTCTAAAGTAAGCCTTCGGATGATCACAAACCGGACACACTTCAAGAGCTTTTTTACCAACATGAATATGCCCACAATTTGCACATTGCCAGATAGTATCTCCATCTTTTGAAAATACCAGGTCACCTTCAACATTGGCAAGAAGTTTTCGATATCTCTCTTCATGTTCTTTTTCAATCTTTCCTACTGCTTCAAACAGATAAGCAATTCTATCAAATCCTTCTTCTTTCGCTTCTTTCGCAAAATTAGCATACATATCCGTCCACTCATAATATTCTCCCGCAGCTGCATCCAATAAATTTGTCGCAGTATCTGCAATTCCATTATGGAGTAACTTAAACCAGATTTTTGCATGTTCTTTTTCATTATTTGCTGTTTCTAAGAACAATTCCGCTATTTGCTCATAGCCTTCTTTCTTCGCCTTGGATGCATAGAAAGTATATTTGTTTCTTGCCATGGATTCACCTGAAAAAGCAGCCATCAGGTTAGCTTCTGTTCTTGTTCCTTTTAATTCTTCCACATTCATTACCCCTTTCCTCTTAACATATTTAGATAATTGCAAAAACTTTGGAGTTTCACAATTACCTATTTACTTTATTCGTTACAAAAAATAATATTTTTAGACAAAAGAGAGCACATACTTTAACACAAAGTACCCGCTCTCTAAATCTCTCATATATTATAATACTGTAAATGCATCTTTATCCAATCCACATACTGGGCATACCCAATCATCAGGAATATCTTCCCAAGCAGTACCTGGTTCTATTCCTCCATCTGGATCACCTAATTCAGGATCATAAATATAGCCACATGGGCATTCATATTTTTGCATAATGTATACCTCCTAATTATAAATAGTTTACTTAATCGATGTTTAAATTATAACATAGCCTGTATAAAGTGTCAATGAATGGTAACTTTTAAATTAAAATAGTGACTAAAAGACGTTACTATTCAGCCTTACGGCTTAATAGCAACAATTGATGCACACAAAGTGCAAAAAGAGCACTTTGGCGCATGAAGTTCTCGGGTTTTGTTACACAAAACACCTCGCGGTACCGAAGGCTGGATAGTGACTAAAAGACTACTCAGCCTCCGATTTAGAAAACTTTTGAATTCTCGTCTGCATGTTTTTATTGAAATTCTCAACTTTCCTATTGTACTCTTCATTCATATATTTTGACGTAAGTAAGAAATCAGCAGTAGCTAAATTATTAGCAATCGGTATATCATAAACAACTGCAATACGAAGAAGTGCTTTTACGTCCGGATCGTGAGGCTGGGATTCCAGCGGATCCCACAAAAACACTACAAAATCAATAGTACCCTCAACTATTCTTGATCCTATCTGCTGATCACCACCAAGTGGACCACTGTTATATCCTTTAACCGGTAAACCTGTTTCTTCAGATATCAGTCGTGCAGTCGTGCCTGTTCCGCATAAAAAATGGTCCTTAAGTATATCTTTATTCTTATCAACCCATTTTACCAATTCCTGTTTCTTACCGTCATGGGCAATAAGTGCAATATGTTTTTTCTTATCAATCTTAAAAAAAATAAAATCGTCTTGTATCATTTTATCTTCTCCTTTGTCAGTTGAATTATAACTCAATAAAATTATAAGTTTTATAATAAATATATCTTAGTTTATTTATTATAAAAATGCAATCAAAATCAACAAAGATTCTGGATAAAACCTATCTTTTGTAATATGCATCATAAAAAGGGTATAATACTACTACACTATCTTCTAATGCAATATACTAAATTAACTATATCCTGTAGTGACGAAATTTATACAGCAAAACCATGTATAATTATGAATATCTTATGAACATTTTTTGAACATTACGCTACTTTTATTGTTAACATGCCCAGGTTGTGCTAAAATATACGGTAATACTAGAAAAGTAAGTATTAATTCCGGATTAAAAGGAGGTTTTTATGAACAATAATAATCCATTTTCAAAGATTACACCCGAGATATTAGCTCTGACTGATTTATGTAATAAAAATAGTTCCATTGATCCTGAGCTTTATTCAAAATATGATGTTAAACGCGGATTGCGTGACATCAGTGGTAAAGGTGTATTAACCGGACTAACTGAAATTGCGGAAGTGCGCTCTTATACTATTGTTGATGAGGAATATGTACCATGTGAAGGTAAATTATTCTACCGTGGTGTTGATGTAGAACAGATTGTTGACGGCTTTATAAGTGAGGGTCGTTTTGGCTTTGAAGAAGTTACATACCTTCTTATCTTTGGAGAAATGCCAACAGCAGACGAACTGGTAAAATTTAAAAAATTGTTGGCAGAGTACCGTTCCTTACCAACATCATTTGTTCGGGATATCATCATGAAGGCACCAAGTAAGGACATGATGAATACATTGGCAAGAAGTGTTTTAACTTTATATTCTTATGATGATAAGGCAGATGATATTACTATACCTAATGTGCTGCGACAGTCCTTGCAATTAGTATCGTTATTTCCTTTACTATCCGTATATGGATACCAGGCTTATCGCCATTATCATGATGGACAGAGCTTAGTTATTCACACGCCAGATCCGAATCTGTCAACTGCTGAGTTGATTCTCCATCTGCTTAGGCCAGATAGTAAATATACGCCATTGGAAGCCAAAATACTTGATGTTGCCTTAGTACTTCATGCAGAGCATGGAGGTGGTAACAACTCATCCTTTACAACACACGTTGTTTCATCCACCGGTACCGACACTTATTCTTCCGTTGCCGCATCCATCGGTTCACTAAAGGGTCCAAAGCATGGTGGTGCTAATATCAAGGTAGTTCAGATGTTTGATAACATCAAAACCACATTAAAGGACTGGAAAGATGAAGGCGAAGTAAAAAATTATCTCATCTCTTTATTACACAAGGAAGCATTTGATAAAGCCGGTTTAATCTATGGTATGGGCCATGCGGTTTACTCCATATCCGATCCAAGGGCAAATGTATTTAAAGGTTTCGTAGAAAAACTTGCAAAAGAAAAGGGCAAAGAGGATGAATTCCAACTATATAGCTTAGTAGAACGTCTTAGTTCTGAAGTAATTGCAAAGGAACGAAAAATATACAAAGGTGTCAGCGCAAATGTAGACTTCTACAGCGGTTTCGTCTACAGCATGTTAGATCTTCCATTAGAGTTATACACTCCAATCTTTGCAATTGCACGTATCTCCGGCTGGAGTGCACACCGTATTGAAGAGCTAATCAATGCCAGCAAGATTATTCGTCCTGCTTACAAGAGTGTGGCAAAGCATAAGGAATATGTTCCTATCAGCAATCGATAATGGGCTAATAATCATACCTGCCTCATAGACTTTTGTCAGAATAATCATTTACAAGAAAGAGTCAGGCCCTCCAGACTCTAGCGCTGACGCGCTGTCACTTCAGTGACAAATCTCCTTAGCGCGTCATGCGCATCCTACCTGAAGGGCTTTTTTATGTCAAAGGGAAGTTGGTCGAACTTTCCTGACATAAAATTAAGAGGATCCACTTCTTTGATTCCTTGGTTTACTTAAATTCCCTGGAATAACAGAGTGAATCCTCCTTTTTTATTCGTTTGCTGTTTTCTATTCGTTTACTTTTCTATTCGTTTACTTTCTCCCTAAATTCCAACTTAAATTCATTGCTCGTAAATAATTGAATAAAAGACACTTTGTCATCGTCTTCTGAAATCTGTGCACTTCCGTCTATCTTGATATCCTTTTTTTCACCTTCCGCCGGTCCATAATTTAAGGATACTGTAAAGGAATAATTTGTTGGAATCGTTTTACTCTGAACAAATTCAATGTTTGTCACTTTCATCTCATATTGTGCTACCGTCGAATAAATCATAAATTCATTAAAGTAGTGTTGTACAAAAGAATCAAACCATGGTTCCGAAATATAAGGTCCATACATTTCTTTTAGTTTCTTTTCAATTTCTATAAAATCCAGACCAACTATTGTTCCTGGTGTTGTAGAAGAATCCCTTATTTTTTTGAGTTCATCTTCAAACAGGGTTATCATCTCCCTGTCAGGGCATGTAAATATCTGCTCGATAATGGCTTTGATTTTGTCTTCATTTTCATTTGATTTTAGACTTGGTAAAATAAAAATAGTAAATATAACTGCTATAATTAAAATAAATACAATTCCTGCTCCAACTATCTTCTTAGATTTCATAATACTATCCTTTCCTGGATGATATACTCCTATTCCTTGTCTGCAATCCTAAAGTCAAAATATGTAACATACTCTTAATTCATTATATTCATTTAAATGTACAAAATCAACCTAGTATAGGAATATTTTTGAATTTTTGATTAATGTTTACAATTGTAAATTAGTAGAATTAATACTTATATACAAATTATATAAAAATTTTTTAATTTTCTTTTCTTTATTGTATATTTTATATACTGAATCCTCTTGTTATTTCATTTTGCTTGTGGCTAGAATTCCATTTATAATCATTGTTAATAAAGGACACTTTGTTATCATTTTCTGATATCTGTGCATTATCATCTATAAAAATAATTTTTTCACCTCTAATTGGTCCATAACTTAAGTAAATTCAATACTGATGTTGGGTTATTCTTGTGTAAATTTATATTTACATAGATTGGTATACGTGATATATTATGTATAACGATATATCGTATAGCATAATATATAAATACTAATTTCACTTTCAACATAATTAGATAACTACACAACTAGTAAAATTATGAATTTGTAATACATCTTATGCCAATAGAAATAAATTTGGAGTATTGCAATATTCAATATAGCACTAAAAAGGAGACAGCATTATGCCATATTATGGTGGTCCCATGACAGAAGCTATGTATTATGTGCTGCTTGCGTTACTTGAACCCAATCACGGGTATCAGCTTATGTCTGCCATTGAACAAGTATCACATGGAAGATTACATATGGGGCCTGGAACCCTATATGGTGTACTAACACGTATGCTAAAAGATGGGTTAATTATAATAATTGAAGATGACGGAAGAAGAAAAACATATGCAATTACAGAAGCAGGCAATGAGGCACTAAAAGAGGAGTATAGACGTTTATTGGCAATGATTGATGACAGCCGTTTATTGAAAGGGGAGTAAAATGAAGCTAAATCGAATCCGAATCATAAGTGATAGTCTTTCTGATATCGCATATAATGAAAGTTATTTTTCCTCTATGGCAAAGAAAGGGCTTTATTTAAAAAGTATTGGAAGTCCTTTTGCCTATTTTGAAAAAGGTGAATCAATTAATATGCGATATCGAATTGATGTATTGGAAAAGGAGCCGGAAGAAGAACAGCTGGAAATATACCGGCTCGCTGGTTGGGAATATGTGTGTCACCAAAAAGAATTTTATGTATTTTGCTCTCCGGTAACCAGTAATGCACCTGAAATTCATACAGATCCAGTAGAACAGGCATTTACCTTGATAAAAGCAAATAAACAAATGAAGCTTTCGCTTTTTATTACCGTTTTATTATTTTTTGTATCCATTATTTCATTTTATATTTATTTACAAAGAGAAAAATATCTAGTTCTATCTTTAATTAAAGGTGAGCTTGTTCAGTTACTTGTCATTCTAATATTTTTATCAATTAATTTACTTGATTCCCTGCGAAGATACTTCTCCTTATCTATGTTGAAGAAAAATCTATCTCTGGGAATCCCATTAAACCACCATTTGAATTCGCGCCTTCATAGATTTTGGATTGTCATTCCATTTATTACTGTATGTGCATATTTGTTTTTTATAGTGACAGTAGCATTTTCGAAAGGATATAAGAGCTATCCTCTTCCCCAAATAAATGATGCATCCATTCCGGCTGTTAGACTTGCTACCCTTGAGAATACCTCTTCCTTACAACCATATGAAAAATATAGGTATAATAATAACACCGTGTTGAAGGATTCTTCTTTTCTATTGGATGCACATTATGTCATTAGTGAGAGTAGAATAGCTAATGACAGAACTTGGCTAAACCAAAACAGTTCATACACCCCATCCATAAATACAATTTTCTATCAATTAAGATTTCAAAGTCTCTCAATACCTTTGGCTAAAGATCTTTTAAGAAATTATTCTGATATTTATAATTATAATTTAAATCAAATAAAGGAAATTGCGGATACAAGGTTCGATATTCTCTGCTATGTTGAACCTGCTGGTGAGAATATACAGATTCTGGCTGCAGCTTTAAATCATTCTACTATATTTATCTATTATAAAGGCGAAGCTAAACTTGAACTATTAATAAATGAGACCGCGGAGCTACTAGAAAGCTACTCAAGTGCTGATTAGGATTTTTGTTTCATCAGAGCATCCTCAGGGTCACGTTTATACTTATAGAACGAAATTTCCTTTAAAGTAAAAAAGGACAGTGAAAGAAGATTCCTCCGTTACTTGATAATAACTAATATCAGTAACATGTACTATCCTCTTTCAACTGTCCATTATAATTTTTTATTCTTATTTTTATTTAAATCATAGCATAAGCCAAATGATACCGCTCTATTTTGCCAGTAACATCTCCGTAATAGCACCCTCTAAATCATCATCCATATCTAACGCCTGAAGATTTCCAAGCTTATAAGCAGTACTATCCTCCGAAGTAACAATATTGTAGATATCCGACTTCAAATTAAACTCAATCTGAGCACTATCCAGTAATTCAAATGCTTTTTCTTTTACGTTATTTTCAGCCATTTGTCCACCGGTATATAGTATTACTCTAATTTTATCCCCCACCTGACAAGGTTCTAGTGTAAGAGTCAGTATATTGGTCTTATTATTATATTTCTTATGAAACTTGATATCATACCCATTACCTGTAACTTCAACACTATTGCAATCCTTAATACCAACAAATTCAAGCTGGTATTCCCTTTTAGCTGGTATTAAAGAAAGGTCACCTTCTGCACTATCGATTGTAAATGTAACGGTTTCATACCATAAAAGACTCATTCGGGTTGTTACATATTTATTCTGCTCGTATCCTAATGTTTCCCCGTCATCTTCATACAGCGTAAATTCTCCGTCTGCTCCTGCAAATATCTTAATTTCCATCTTACGAGGATTTGCTACATCATTGGTTGTTACCTCATCGATATGTGTCATTGGTACAATGGCACCGGCTTTTGCCAAAACAGGAATTCTGTCCAGTCCACGGTAGAATGTGAGCTTTCGGTTTCCTTCATATATGGTTCCGTCAAAGAAATCAATGTACTGGCCCTTAGGAAGCCATCCCTTTACCTTTGCCACACCAAGCTCTTTCCTAATGGGCTTTGTAATCGGGCATACAATAAGTTCGCTTCCAAAGTAATAT
>JAQZAX010000078.1 GCA_029239455.1 Anaerocolumna sp. | reverse complement strand
TTTTCTGAATCTTTCTTTGATAATTCTGTTTTTTCTGCAATTGCTGCAACTAATTCTGCTTTGTTCATGGATAAACTCCTCCTCTAAAGTAATATTATCTTTTTATACGTCCCCAAAGAGCATCCATCTCTTCTATGGACATTTCTTTTAAATGTTTGCCTTCTTGTTCTGCTAAACATTCAACACTTACAAATCTATTTATAAACTTATTAGTGGCATTTGTCAAGGAATTTTCAGCATTTAGGTGCAAAAACCTAGATAAATTTACCACCGTAAACATCAAGTCACCAAATTCTTCTTCAATATCCTCCATATTACCTATTTCTTTCGCTTGTTTCAGTTCATCCAACTCTTCATACACTTTATCAAGCACCTGTTCATAGCTTTCAAAATCAAATCCGGTCTTAGCTGCTTTCTTCTGAACTTTTTCTGCTCTGATGTTAGCCGGAAGAGCTTTGGGTATGCTTAAAATGCTTTCAGAGGTGTTTTTATGGTTTTTCTCTTTGCTCTTAATCTCATCCCAGTTTTTAAGCACAGACTGTGCATCTGAGACTACGGCATCTCCAAAAACATGGGGATGCCTGTGTATCATTTTATTACATTCAGCGGTAATGACGTCCTCAATGGCAAATTCCTTCATTTCTTCGGCTATAGCAGCATGCATAACCACCTGAAGCAGCACATCGCCAAGTTCTTCACATAAATTCTCATTATCTTTATTGTTGATTGCTTCCACTGCTTCGTACGCTTCTTCAATTAATGCACTTTTTAGACTTTCATGGGTCTGTTCTCTATCCCAGGGGCACCCATCTTTACCGCGCAAACATCTTATAATATTCATTAGTTCATCAAATGAGTAAGTTTTTTTCATATGTATCCTCCACTTTTTGTATATCATAGCAATTCATACATCTGCCCCAGATTAGAAAAGATATCAGAAAACAGAGAACCTTATTCCTAGGATCTCTGTCTCATTTATACTTAATATTATTGTTCCATTTGTCTTCCCAAAAATGCTGCTGCCGTACTTGCTAATTTATTTTCAACTTCACCAAATTTAACTTTAGGGTCTTTGGATAATATAATGACTGATCCAATGGCATCACCCTCACTAATAATTGGCCAAATAACCTCATAGGTGTATTCTGTCTCATCATCCGATGTAATTCGCACAAAATGTTTGTCGTCTTTACTTGCCATCAGGCTATCTCTTTCATTTATAACCAATTCCAGCTCATGGGTAATCGGTTTTGATATCAAATCCTTCTTTGTACTTCCTGCAGCTGCAACAAACTGGTCTTTATCTGATATTACAACAATATGACCTGTAGTTTGTGCAAGGGAATCTGCATATTGCTTTGCAAATTGTCCAAGTTCGCCAATGGGTGAGTATTTTTTTAAAATAATCTCCCCTTCTCTATCTGTGAATATCTCTAATGGATCGCCTTCCCTAATTCGCAAAGTCCTTCTAATTTCTTTCGGTATTACAACGCGTCCAAGATCATCTATTCGTCTTACGATTCCAGTAGCCTTCATTTCTGTTCCTCCATCTTGACATTTAATCATATAGTGGTTCTTATGGTTATTATTGTTTGTCAAAAGGAAGAATTTATACTTCATGTTGACAAATAATTTTAATATTTTTTAACAATCTAATCTATAATCTTAATAATTAATGTAGATGCCTAAGATACCTGCATTAATAATCTACATGATGTAATAATAATGCATGAGAGCTTACCGTTTTGCCGGCAAGTTGTCGGTTTTTACCTTCTAAAATTTTAATTATTTCCTTTGGTTCCCTTAAACCATTGCCAACTTCAAGCAAAGTTCCTATTATGATTCGAACCATATTATATAAAAAACCATCGCCTGTTACGTCAATTCGAAGTTCATTAGAACCAAATGTTATTCTATTACTTTTAGATTCAGATATATGGCGATAGATATTAATTGACTCTATGGTACGCACCGTTGATTTTTTCAAATTTTTATCAGATGTAAACGATTTAAAGTCATGAGTTCCAATTAAGTAGGCTGCTGCCTGTTCCATGGCTTTTATATTTAATTCATCCGGAATGTGGCAGGTATATTTTCTTGTAAAAACGCAGGGTACCTCTCCGGTATCGATTCGGTATTCATACATTTTTGATTTCGCTAAATATCGGCTGTGAAAGTCTAGACTTACTGCCCCGGCAGAATGAATTCTAATATCTTGCGGAAGCCTGCTGTTAAGGTCCTTCATGAAAGTAATGGGCTCAACCTGATTTTTGCTATAAAAATTAGCCGTTTGCCCAAGAGCATGGACTCCAGCATCTGTTCTACCAGAACCGATTACCTTAATTTCTTCCTTAAGGTAATCGGTTATATTTTTTTCTAACACGGATTGAATTGAATCCTTATTTCCTGTATGATTTAGCCTTTGCCAGCCGGAATAGTTAGTGCCATCATATTCCAGTATTAACTTCGTATTGTACTTTACCGCCATTTTATTCAACTTCTGAGGTACAGTGAGGACATCTGGTTGCATTAATGTTAATATCAGAGAAGCAGTGTGGACATTGTTTCATTGTTGGTACTGCAGCAGGTTCATTCTTAGCTCTTAACTTATTTATTTGTCTTACAAATAAGAATACTACAAATGCCATGATTAGAAAATTAATAACACCCGATAGAAAGGAGCCATAATTAATTGTAGCTGCTGCCGCCGCTTTGGCAGCATCCAGTGATTCATAATCTTTGCCATCCAAAGCAATAAACAGGTTGGAATAGTCAATATTCTTCGTAAATATACTAAGGATTGGCATTATAATATCATTAACCATAGAGGTAACTAATGCACTAAATGCTCCACCAATAATCACACCTACCGCTAAATCAATCATATTTCCTCTTAATGCAAACTTCTTAAATTCTTTTAACATACAGTCACCTTTCCTTTATCGCGTATTTCTATTACTTGTATGGTACCTTAATTCATTTCTCATACTGTTATTATAATTAAAGTTCTAATAATACGCAAGTCTATGGAAAACTAATTATGCATTAAACATTACCTTCTCACTATTAAATGCTCTTACAATGAGTGCTACTAATATCAGTGCTACAGCAATTGTTCCTCCAATTGTTAATCCAAACTTAGCCAAAGATAATTCTCCCACTAGCAGATCCTGGATAGAGATTGCACTTCCATATACCGGAATTGCATAAGTAATCAGCTGACGCACTCCATTACCGGTAAACATGGTAATCATACCTGCAAGCATGACAATAATCATGAGTGGTGATACAAAGGTGGCTGCTTCTTTTGCTGTTCTTGCAAGTACCGCCGCTAACGATACAATAGAAACGTATAAAAATACAAGGCTTAACATAATTGCCAAAAGTTCTATCATCTGAACAGGCGTAAAGGAGAGATTAAATCCTTCCTGATCTCCGCCAGTTAAATTTTTTAATAACGCAGGAATGGAGATAATCATAGCTATTGCATAAATGGCCGCAGAAAGACTGGAAAGGATAGATAATGAGAATAGTTTACCCAAAACAATCTCTTTTCTCTTTAAAGGGGTTAAGAGCATACTTGCCATGGTTCCTCGCTCTTTTTCACCTGTAATGGCATCCACTCCAAGACTCATGGCTCCGCTAAATAACATCAATGTAATAAAATAAGGTAACAATGTACCAGCGATTTTACCTGTAGCCTTCTCATTGTCTACTATCTCTGATTCTTCTGGCCCAGCATCAATAGTAAATGCCGTAAGCTGACTTAAGTCGCCAAAACGCTCAATTAACAACTGCTGCTGATATATGCCTAGGACCTGTGTCAGAAAATTATTTCTTGCAGTGCCGGAATATTCCTCAGAAGGATTATAAAAGGTTTTTACATCCGGAATATTTCCTCCTGCATTATAATTCTCCACTTTATTAAGAAAGTCATCTTCAAACACTACCAAAAGATCCGTTGTTCCGTTTAATATTCCATTTTTAATCTCCGTAACATCTTCCTTCTCATTCATATATTGAATGTTTGCTGAAAATCCCGATATTTCCACTATATCCCGAAATCCTTCCGGTTCATTCTGAATATATACGGATGATATATGATTTTCAATATCATCTATCATTGCTGTCTGCATCTTCCCGATAAAAAAATACATACCGACCACTAATACTGCGGGTAAAATAAATAAGCTAACAATTAATTTTTTATCTGTAAATACTCTATTTAACTCTTTTTTAATAATCTGCTTCATCCCATTCATTTATGCTTCCTCCACATTATGTTCTTTATATAGTTCGAAGAATGCATCCTCTAAATCATTCGTTCCGGTTTGGGTTAAAAGTTCCGGTAAGGTTCCTTCCGCCACTTTTTGTCCGCTTATAATGATTCCAATTCTGTCACAAAGTTTTTCTGCTTCTGACATAATATGAGTTGATACAATAACTAATTTGCCTTCTTCCTTCATCTTTTTAAGATAATCAGTAACACTTCTGGCCGTTACAATATCAAGACCATTGGTAGGCTCATCAAAAATAATAACTTCCGGATCATGTACTAAACTGACGGCGATGGATGCCTTCTGTTTCATACCGGTAGATAATTCATTAATTTTTTTATCCTGGAAATCGTTAATGCCAAAGTAACCGAATAACATTTCCCGTCTCTTATTAATAGTAGAATCATCCATGCCATGTAATTTACCAAAAAAGTGAAACATAAACTTTGGAGAAAACTGTGGATCTAATTTTATTTCATTGGTAAGAAATGCAATGGACTTTCTTACATTCTCCGGCTCTTTTACCGTATCAAAACCACATACTGTAATCTCCCCTTCTGTAGGCTGCAGTAAAGTTGCAACACATCTTAAAATTGTTGTTTTACCTGCACCGTTAGGGCCAAGCAAACCATATAGTTCCCCCTTATTCGCTGATAGGCTGACACTGTCTGCCGCTTTCTTAAAATTGTTCTTTGTCTTTCGCTCTTGCATTTGCTTTTTAGAGAGCTTATAGACTTTGGTTAAGTTTTTAATCTCAATCATACTTTCTCCCATCCGCCTGATTGGCAATTATAAATTTCTTTTAGGGTATACCAATATTTCCCTCGTGTCAACCACTTATATTGTAATACCCCAAAATCTAGCATATTAATTCGAGATTTAAAATTATGCTATGTATTTCGAATCAACAACAGATAATTAAACCTCAAATTAGTATTATAATATATTTTTTAGATTAACGCAGTATAAAAGAAAGATTAATTCTTAATTAGAAAGATAAAAAAAAGAGATTGGAGTCCCAAGTTTAAAATTTAAATTTACACTTGGAACTCCAATCCCTTTCTATTCATGGCATCTAGAGATGCTCATTATACATGTCCATTAAGGCATTGGCTTAAATTATTATTCCCTTATTCTGCCTTGGTTTCTGCAGCTGTAGTTTCTGCTGCTGTAGTTTCTGTAGTAGCTGCCGTTGTCTCAGTTGTTGCCTCTGTTTCTTCTGTGGCAGCTGCACTTTCAAAAGTTATGGTATCCCAGATTTCATCATTTACCTTAACTTCATAATTTGGTTCCCAAGTTTCGTATAGTTCCTGGAATGCAGTGTTTTGTCTGGATGTAATAATTTCTTCTTTCTTCTCTAAAGTTGCATCCTCATCAAAGTCACTTACACAATATAGAATGTGATAGCCATAGTCAGTTTCTACAATATCACTGATATCACCTGGTTTCATAGAGAAAGCAACCTCTTCGAATTCAGGTACCATCTCACCTGTACCAAAAGTGTATTCCACATTGCTGTCTTCCGTATTGGCTTCCGCTAAGGTGTAGAAATCATCCGTTTCCTTTGCCTGAGCCAATAAATCCTGTGCTTTCTTTAACGCTTCTGCTTTTTCTTCTTCCGTAAAATCAACGGTATTACCAGCTTCATCTGTTTTTTGTGTTTTTACTAACATATGTTGAACGGTAACCTGTTTTGCTTCTTCATCTGACACATTTGTATCTACATCCATAGTTGCAGCGTCATATACTTTTTCATAAAGCTTATTGTCTCTATAAAACTGCTGCGCAATTTCTTCTGTTATACCAAAACGTGTTCTGTCTTCTTCTGAAATTCCGGAATATAATTCGCTTGCGTACTGTTTAATTAAAGCTTCATCTTCTTCTGTAATCGTAACGCTATACTCATCCGCATGATCACTAACAACTTTCGTCTGGGTCATCATATTCATGATTTCCTGTTTTACCATGTCTCCAAATGTCTGTCCGCCTAAATCATAACTCCAGATATCTGGTCCATAGTAACTTTCATATTGTGCCTGTATTAAATTCATGTATATCATTGCTTCACTATATTTAATTTCATGATCTCCAACTGTAACAACTACCTTTTCAAACAAACTGTCATCTACCTCTTCAGCTGCAGATGTACTCTCTTCTGCTGTATTTTGTTCCGCATCTTTTGAGCAGGCAACTGCGGACATCATAAAAACAGATAATAAACCCAAATAAATTATCTTTTTAAATTTTTTCATATTTAACTCCATTCTGTCTCTTCTTTTAAGGTCTAGGTAATTTATATGTCCTATTATTACAATCCTTGGACAACTTATTACGCAAGCCTGTCTAACATTATAGTTTATTTGTCTTCATCTATCAATAGTTTTAATTCATTTAATATATTTTTCGCATATTCAAATAAACTTAAAGCATCAATTTTACCTGACTTATTTACCTTTTTCAAATGATAGAGGAAATATGGATTCGCTTCCGGACAGAGCTTAAGTGCCGGCTCAAATTTCTTAATAAGTTCAGGAAGTTTCTCAACCTTTAGCTTAGCTCTAGGATACATAACTAACTTAATTTCATCATTTTTATGAACGAAAGAAGTTATATATGCGCTGTGGCACATAGATTTTAATAATGCAATGTTAAGCAAATTATTAACGGAAGCCGGCAGGTCTCCAAATCGATCTAATAATTCCTCCTGCATATCAAGGAATTCTTCTTCATTCTCGATTTCTGCAATCCGCTTATAGACGTCAAGTTTCTGAACCTCACTCTTAATATAAGTAGCAGGGATAAAGGCATCGATATCCATATCAACGGTTGTGTCAAAGGTTTCATCCTCAGATATTTCCCCTTTCAAGGAGCGTACCGCGTCGTTAAGCATCTTGCAATATAAGTCATATCCCACTGCTTCCATATGTCCGCTTTGTTTTGCACCAAGCAGATTACCTGCGCCTCGAATCTCCAGGTCTCGCATTGCAATCTTAAAGCCAGAGCCCAACTCCGTAAATTCCTTAATTGCCTGAAGGCGTTTCTCTGCTACCTCTTTTAACATTTTGTCTCTTTTATACATTAAGAAAGCATAAGAGGTTCGATTCGATCGTCCTACACGTCCCCGCAACTGATATAACTGGGATAAACCAAGCCGGTCTGCATCGTCAATTATCATGGTATTAACGTTTGAGATATCTAATCCAGTCTCTATTATGGTGGTGGATACCAGAACATCTATCTCCCCATTGATAAAATCAAACATGATTCGTTCCAGTTCTCTTTCACTCATTTGGCCGTGAGCAAAAGACACATTGGCTTCTGGTACCAGTTTTGCAATTTTTGTTGCTATTTCATCGATACCATTTACCCGGTTATACACATAATAAACCTGTCCTTCTCTTGCCAGTTCCCTGTTAATGGCCTCCCTGATTATCTCATCATTATGCTCCAAAACATAAGTCTGTATGGGGAGTCTGTCAACCGGTGGTTCATCCAGAACACTCATATCACGGATTCCAATTAAACTCATATGCAGCGTTCTTGGAATTGGTGTCGCCGTTAGTGTTAACACATCGATATTTTCTTTCAGTTTCTTTATGTTCTCTTTGTGAGTCACTCCAAATCGCTGTTCTTCATCTACAATCAGAAGTCCCAGGTTCTTAAACTGAATATCTTTTGAGAGAACGCGGTGGGTTCCAATTAAGATATCCAGACTTCCTTTTTTTAGCCGTTCAATTATTTTCTTCTGCTGTGCCGGAGTACGAAAACGTGACAGCATATCAATACTGATTGGAAAATCCATCATTCTCTGTACAAATGTATTATAGTGCTGTTGGGCCAATATGGTGGTTGGGACCAGAAATACTACCTGCTTGCCATCGGATACCGCCTTAAAAGCTGCACGAATGGCAATCTCCGTCTTACCATAACCAACATCCCCACAGATTAAACGATCCATGATTTTCTTGCTTTCCATATCACATTTTGTTGCCTCAATGGCCCTTAACTGATCGTCTGTCTCATCATAAGGAAACATCTCCTCGAATTCCTTCTGCCAAACTGTGTCAGACCCATACTGATAACCTTGTTTTGCCTGACGAAGTGCGTACAACTCTACCAATTCTTTGGCTATTTCCTTAACTGCACCTTTGACTCTGGTCTTCGTATTTTTCCATTCCGGTGAATTCAGCTTATTCAGTTTTGGTTTTCTGGCATCTGCACCGGCATATTTTTGAATCACATCCAGTCCGGTTGCAAGAATATACAGCACGCCTCCCCCGCCATACTCTATCTTAATGTAATCTTTCGTTATCTTATCTACTTCAATCTTCTCAATTCCTCTGTATATACCAAGACCATGGTTCTCATGTACAACATAGTCACCAATATTAAGATCGGTAAAACTTTGAATCTTCTTCCCATCATATTCTTTTTTCTTTTTCCGCTTCTCCTTCTTAGTTCCAAAGATATCACTTTCTGATATCACCACCAGATTAATCAGTGGATACTCAAATCCCCGGTGAAGATTCCCATAGGCAATCATTATCTCTCCTTTTTGGATAATCCTGTCCATGTCTTCACTATAGAAAGCTGAAAGTTCCTGTTCCCTAAGGTCCTCGCTTAACCTTTTGGCACGGGTTTTCGATCCGGATAGCAGCAAGACACGGTAACCGCTCTTCTTCCACTTGGCCAGATCCTTTACCAGTACATCAAAATTATTATTATATGGGTTCACGGATCTTACAGTAAAATCGTATTTTGCTTTAATAGCAAAGTTCGTAATTTTTTGATCCATGGTACTAAGAAGCAATGTGCTTTTACGGTTAAGATTAGCAAGCAATTCCTTGTACCCGTAAATAACATCACTTTGACCGGGTAGTATATATCCTTTTTCTATTCTGCTGGTCATACCTTCTCTAAATTCAGTTTCAACCGCTTCCCCTTTTTCCGTTAACCTACTTGGTTCATCTAAGAAAATAATTGCACTATTCTCTTCGAAATAATCAAAGAAAGAAACTGTATGATCATAAAAATATTTTATATAGCTATCAATACCTACCGAGCCTTGAAAACTCTCCAGATTATCTTTAAATTCTTCAATAATATTCTGTATGCGGGAAGCTTCCTCAGTCTTCATCTGGGACCTTAAGCTTTTTACATAGTCCTTCTTTTCTTCATCAATTCTATGAAGCCCCTGATGGAGTCGATCCGGATCCAAAATCATTTCTGCTGCCGGGTAGATTGACAATTTTTCTGTTCGTTCAATGGATCTCTGGCTGCTGACATCAAAAGAACGAATCGAATCAACTTCATCACCCCATAATTCAATTCGGTACGGACAATCTTCTGTAGGAGGAAAGATATCTAAAATACCGCCACGTACAGCAAATTCTCCCGGTCCTTCTACCTGCCCCTGTCGTTCATATCCTAAATGTACCAGTTCCGACTGAAGTTTAGTAAGATTAATACTTCCTGCTTCTTCTATTGTGAGCACCCGATTCTTAATAAAATCTAAGGGCAGTATCTTATCCATTCCGCCATCCAGGGTCGTAATAACGGTTATTGGCTCCCGCTCAATTAGCTTTCTTAGAATTTTAAGTCGTTCTCTAACGATTGCATTCCCATGAATATCTGCACTGTAAAAGATAATATCTTTCGCAGGATACAGGTAAACATTATTATCGTAAAGCTTAAAGTCTTCATATATCTCTTTCGCTTTTATGTCACTATAAGTTATGATTAACTTCCAAGGATATCCTTCACCCAGTCCGCTGATAAGATGACATTTTTGCGAATCGATACAACCGGTAATTTGTACCGGCGTATTTTTCAATTTTAAGTTATCCTGAATGTCATTAAACTCCCGTAATTCTTTCAGTGGTGCTGTAAAGGTTTTCAAATTGTCCTCCTTCTAAGTAATAACTTTTACTTTCTATTATAAATATTCATGGCAGCTTCCATACCATCCTTAATAATTGTATTAGCGGCATCCGATGTTTTCTTAAGTGCATCCCGAATTACCGGTTGCTCTTCATTACTAAAGTGACCAAGAACATAATCTGCCAAATCCCAGCCTTTTGGCTTATCTCCGACGCCAACCTTAATACGTGCAAACTCTTGCGTTCCTAAATGGCTGATAATACTTTTCATGCCATTATGGCCTCCGGCACTGCCTTTCCCACGAAGCCTAAGTTGTCCAACCGCTAAACTTATATCATCATAGATGACGATAATTTCGCCTGGTGAAACCTTATAAAAATCAACTAGCTCTCTCACACTTTCACCGCTTCGGTTCATAAATGTTTGTGGTTGTGCTAAAATCACCTTCTCTCCGTCAATGTAACCTTTGCCGCATAGTGCTTTATGCTTCTTAAAATCCAGGGGAATATTATAATCATCCGATAAACGCGTAATGGCATCGAATCCAATATTATGCCTGGTTGCCTGATATTCTCTTGATGGGTTTCCTAATCCAATAATAATATACATGTTACCCGTGCCTTTCCTAACTTCTATCTATTGGGTTCTATAATTATTTCTCTATCTTTTTCTTTGTCTATCTTTTTCTTTTTCTTTCTTTATCTTTTTCTTTCTTTATCTTTTTCTTTCTTTATCTTTCTTTATCTTTTTCTTTCTTATTATCTTTATCTTTCTTTGTTTTTTTCTTTCTCTATTTATTCTATGTCTATTTCTATTCACTCTTTGTTTTGCATTCTCTGCTCGGTCTCTCGTTGCACTATAAATTTACAGATATTTATCCCAAGTTGATTTGCTAATCAAGCCATAAAAATAGGCATACGAATATGTTGCACATATAAGTATAGTATATGTGCAACATATTTTCCATAATTTATTATAGTCAATTAAAATTAACATAGCAATAGTTTTAATTTGAATTTGACCCTTATTAGCTATTTTGTAAAACCTTCTGGATTTTTTCTCTGCCAGTTCCAGGAATCAATGCACATCTGTTCTATTCCGTACTGTGCTTCCCAGCCTAGTTCTTTCTTTGCTTTCTCCGGATCAGAATAGGATGCTGCAATATCGCCAGGTCTTGGAGCTACAATTTCATAAGGTATTTCTACGCCGGAAGCTTCCTGGAATGCATGAATCATTTCTAATACCGAATACCCACGTCCAGTTCCAAGATTGTAAATGTGAACTCCCGGAATATTTGCCTTCTTCTCAATTGCTTTTAGGTGACCTAAGCTTAAATCTACTACATGAATATAATCTCTCACACCTGTGCCATCCGGCGTTGGATAGTTATTTCCAAATACATTGACTTTCTTTAATCTGCCGGTTGCAACCTGTGCAACAAAAGGAAGTAAATTATTGGGGATGCCTTTGGGATCCTCTCCGATTTTTCCGCTCTTATGTGCTCCAATAGGGTTAAAATAACGAAGTATAACCAATGAAAATCTAGGATCAGACAGATAAAGATCCTGTAAAATCTGTTCTATCATCAACTTAGTAGTACCATAGGGATTGGTAGTAGAAAGTGGAGAATCTTCTGTTATAGGAAGTTTCTCAGGAACACCATACACAGTTGCAGAAGAGGAAAATACTAAGTTAAACACTTGGTGCTTCTGCATGATGTCTAGCAGATTTAATGTTCCAGTCAGATTATTGTTATAATATTTAAGCGGAATAGCAACAGATTCACCAACAGCTTTTAATCCGGCAAAATGAATGACTGCGTCCACCTGATTCTCTTCAAATATGCTGTTAGTCTTATGATAATCCAGTAAATCCACCGAATAAAACTTAAGCTCTTTTCCCGTTATCTCTTGTACACGTTTTAAAGCCTCTTCACTTGCATTTGATAAATTATCCAAGGCAATTACAGCGTGCCCTGCATTTAATAACTCCAAACATGTGTGGCTTCCAATAAATCCGGCGCCTCCGGTTACTAAAATATTCATAAAATAAATATCCTTTCTCTCATTAATATAGTATATCCCCAATCTTTATTACTTATTGTAAGTATAGCTAAGTTTT
>JAQZAX010000077.1 GCA_029239455.1 Anaerocolumna sp. | reverse complement strand
CCTAGATTTGATATCCTGCAAAAAGAAGGGTTGCCTTTCGTCGGATTAAAAAATATTGAACAGATATCAGATCATACCTTAGAAGAGAATATTGGTTTTGTAAAGAAATTAAAAATCAATTACCCGGAGAAAATAATTATAGTTTCCATTATGGGCGAAAACGACGAAGAATGGACAAAACTTGCAAAAATTATGACGGAGGCAGGGGCGGATATTCTGGAATGCAATTTCTCTTGTCCCCATATGGCTGGTGACGGATTGGGATCCGATGTGGGTCAGAACCCTGAATTGGTAGCGAAATATACCAGAGCGGTAAGAAAAGGCACTCATTTGCCGATACTTGCAAAAATGACTCCGAATATAGGCAATATGGAAGTGCCGGCTTTCGCTGCGGTGGAAGCAGGAGCTACAGGAATTGCTGCAATTAATACAATTAAAAGCATAATGAATATAAACTTAAAGACGTTTTCTTCCGGTCCTGATGTAGACGGCAAATCAAGTGTTGGCGGCTATTCTGGTAAGGCAGTAAAACCGATTGCACTAAGATTTATTCATGACATGAAAACTTATGACAAGCTGGCCAGTACTCCAATTAGTGGTATGGGAGGAATTGAAACCTGGAGAGATGCAGCTGAATTTATGGCACTTGGCTGCGAGAATTTACAGATAACAACTGCTGTAATGCAATATGGTTATCGCATCATTGAAGACTTGATAGATGGTATGAAGATTTATTTGAGTTCAGAAGGATTAAGTGAAATGAAAGATCTGGTTGGCAAGGCATTACCTAAAATTGTGCCGGCAGATAAATTAGAAAGGGATAGTATCTATTATCCTAAGTTTGACAGGGAAAAGTGTATTGGATGTGGACGGTGTTATTTATCATGTTATGATGGCGGGCACCAGGCAATTACAATGGATAAGGAAACAGGGAAACCGCTTCTGCAGGCTAAAAAATGCGTTGGATGCCATCTTTGTATTACCGTATGTCCGGTAGCTGCCGTAATACCTGGCAAGCGCGTTCAGATCGGATAGAAGATAAATAGTTACAATTCAATAATAAAATATTGGTAATAGGAAAACTTGGCATGGGAATTTGACCGAAAATCAAAACTTTGGAGTTTCCTAATTACCTAAATAATAAAATAGAAAAAATGGAGGATAATGACATGATAAGCTGTAGTATAAAAAGAATGGAAGATAAAATTGTTACTTTCAGTAAATTCGGTGATACCGGAAGAGGAGGCATTACAAGACTTTCATTATCACCAGAAGCATTAGAGGCAAGGAATGAATTCTGCAAAAGATGTAAGGAACTCGGCATGGAAATTAAAACAGACGATATGGCTAATATATATGCGACAATACCAGGAGAAGAAGACCTGCCTGCAATCATGATGGGATCTCACCTAGACTCCGTAGTACAAGGCGGAAACTACGATGGTGTAATGGGTGTTCTTACTGCATTGGAAGCGGCAGAAACTATTGTTACTGAAAAAATTGGGCACCGCCATCCTATTACAGTAGTTGTGTGGACCAATGAAGAAGGAGCAAGATTTGAGCCTGCTATGATGTCTTCTGGTGTTATTACAGGCAAATTCAAGAAAGAGGTAATGTTAGCATCAAAGGATACAAAAGGCGTTACCTTTAAAGAAGCTTTAGAAGCAAGCGGTTATATGGGTGATATTGAAAACCGTATGAATCCTAATGATTATATGGCATTAGTTGAATTGCATGTGGAACAGGGACCGGTTCTTGAGGCAGAGAAAAAAGACATTGGTATTGTAGAAGGTGTAGTGGGTATGATAAATTACGAATTTACACTTACAGGCCAGGCGGATCATGCAGGTTCAACACCGATGAAATATAGAAAAGATGCATTATTTGCAGCTACAAAGGTGATAGGTTATCTTCATGAGGAGTTTGATAAATTAGATAGTAAACTTGTCTATACCACAGGACGTATTACGGCTTCTCCAAATATTCATACCGTAATTCCCGAAGTTGTTAAATTTACTTTGGATGCAAGACATCAGGATCCTGAGGTAATCAAGCAAGTAGTGGAGATTATTCAAAAAGTTCCATCAGAGATTGAAAAATGTCAGATGAGCTTTAAAGAGTTATGGTCACGTAAAACAATTGCCTTCTATGAAGAATATGTTGATTTTGTAGAAAAGAATGCAAATGAATACGAATATTCCTCCATGAGACTATACAGTGGTCCAGGACATGACGCCCAATATATCTCAGATATCATTCCATCTACCATGATATTTATCCCAAGTGAGAATGGACACAGTCATTGTGAGAAGGAATTTACTCCACTTGAAAATTGTCTGAAAGGTGCCAATGTTTTATTGCAGACCATTTTAGATATAGACAGAAAATAATAAATAAGATGGTACTATGCCAAAGCTTAGTACTATCTTTTTTTTAGTCAGCAAGGTATAATGCATATATCAAAGAGTTAAAAAGGCAGCCAAATGAATATAGATACAGCGATATTCATCTTTCAACAAAAACTTGGCTTTTGAGCCTCAAATCAAATATTATAATTCATAGAAAGTACTAAGAAAGGGAACATATGGAAATTAAAATGCAAAACCATAAGAAATTAGAGAATATTAAATTATTCGTGCTAGATATGGATGGAACTTTCTATTTAGGTAATAAGATTTTAGAAGGAGCTTTAGGATTTATTGAAAAAGTGAAAGAGAGCGGAAAAGACTTTATATTTTTTACGAACAATTCATCCAAAGCACCTGAGGATTATATGGAAAAACTTAAGAAAATGAACTGCAATATCCAGAGGAAAGATATTATGACCTCAGCTGATGTCACAATAGAGTTTTTAAAAACTCAGTATAAAGATGCGAAAGTTTATCTATTAGGAACAAAGGAGCTTGAGAAAAGTTTTATAGAATCCGGCATCCCATTAGTAGCTGAGGGTCCGGATATTGTGGTTGTAGGCTTTGATATGACCCTTACTTATGAAAAGCTTGAGAAGGCATGTACTTATATCAGAAATGGTGCTAAATTTATTGCGACTCATTTGGATATCAATTGTCCGACAGAGGATGGATTTATACCAGACTGCGGTGCGATTTGCGCGGCGATACAATTATCAACTGGCGCCACTCCGGAGTATATGGGTAAACCCTTTGATAAAACCGTAGAATTAGTAACCAGCCGTACCAAATATAAGAGAGACGAAATTGCATTTGTAGGAGATAGATTATACACAGACGTAGCAACCGGAGTGAATAACGGATGTATGGGAATTTTAGTATTAACAGGAGAGACAAAATTAAGTGATGTAGAAACTTCATTAATTCAGCCAGATTTCATATTTAACTCCCTAAAAGAAATGGGAGAAGTGATTTAGGTGAATTAGTTTTCAGTGATTTATGTTATTTCAGTGATTTGTGTTATTTCAGTAATATTTCAGCGTTTTAAAATAAAGATATTTCAGTGATTTAAGAAAAAAGAATTGACAAAACGCTGAATTAATTGTACACTTTATCCATTAAAAGCGTTAAAGCATTAATATGATTTCGTACTAAATTAAATTGTATTAATGAATCTAAGAATGTTATATCGAGGAGGATTTTATGAGAAGAATGAAAAAAGCGGTAGCAGCTATCGCGGCTGTAACATTAGTAGGCTTAACATTAGCGGGATGCGGTAAAAAAGATGAAGTAATTAAAATTGGAGTTAACCAGTTAGTACAACACGCTGCTTTAGATGCATCTTATCAGGGATTTGTGGATGCTCTTGCAGATGCAGGCTATGTAGACGGGGAAAAGATTAAGATTGACCTTCAGAATGCTCAGGGGGAACAGTCTAATGCAAATACCATTGCAACAAAATTAGTAAATGATAATAATGATTTAATCTTAGCAATTGCAACTCCATCAGCTCAGGCTATGGCCAATGCAACAAAGGATATTCCGATTCTGGTTACTGCTGTAACAGATCCAGAAGGTGCTGGCTTAGTTGCTTCGAATGAAGCTCCAGGAGGAAATGTTTCAGGTACTTCCGACTTAACACCAGTAAAAGAGCAGATTGATTTATTAGTTCAGATTATTCCGACTGCTAAGAAAATTGCAATTTTATACAGTTCAAGTGAAGTAAATTCAGAAATTCAGGCTGATATGGCAAAGGAAGCAGCAGCTGCTCTTGGAATTGAAGCTATCGATGCAACTGTATCAAATACTAATGAAATTCAGCAGGTTGTAGAATCTTTAATTGGTAAAGTAGATGCAATTTATGCTCCGACAGATAACATGATAGCAAAGGCTATGCCTACTGTAAGTATGGTTGCAAATGCAAATAACCTTCCTGTTATTTGCGGTGAAGGCGGAATGGTGGATGCCGGTGGATTAGCTACCTATGGTATAGATTATTATGAATTAGGAAGATTAACAGGAGAGCAGGCAGTTCAAATAATCGAAGGGAAAGCAGAAACTGCAACTATGCCAATCGGATACTTATCAGCAGAACAATGTACACTGACCATTAATGAAGAGGTTGCTGCTCAGTTAGGTATTGAGATACCAGCTGAATTAGCTGAATAAAAATAGCAGGCAATGAATGCCGTAACAGATTTATAGCAGTATTTAATTAAAATTCATAATATATGGGAAAAAAGATTTTGCGCTGCAAAGTCTTTTTTCGCTGTTTTTAAGGATACTGTGCAATTACCTATGAAATAATAAGTCAGAAAGGAAGAGAATACATGGATAATATTATGAGTATTGTGATGGCCATATTCGGTGCCACATCCCAAGGACTGATTTGGTCCATCTTAGCCCTTGGAGTATATATAACATTTCGTATTTTGAACTTCGCAGACATGTCCTGTGAAGGTAGTTTTGCGTTAGGAGGCAGTGTTAGTGCAATTTTAGTAGTAGGACTACATTGGAATCCATTTATCAGTATTATATTTGCGACTATCGCAGGTATGTTAGCAGGCGTTATTACCGGTTTCTTACATACTAAGCTTAAAATTCCTGCCATTTTATCCGGTATTCTTACCATGATAGCTTTATATTCCATAAATCTAAGAATAATGGGACAGGCAAATACTCCTTTACTTGGAGAAAGTACTATTATTTCAATTGTAAAAGGTTTGCTGCCTGCAGCGAAAGCAATAGGGATGAAGGATTCTACATTACAATACTGGGTAATCCTGCTTGTGGGACTGCTATTTGCCGCTGCAATGATTGCTATCCTTTATTGGTTCTTTGGAACTGAAATAGGCTGCGGAATACGTGCAACCGGAAGCAATGAAGCCATGGTACGTGCCCAAGGGGAAAATACAGATAGGATGAAGACTTTTGGATTAGTATTAAGTAACGGATTAATCGCCTTATCCGGTGGATTAGTAACACAAACCCAAGGGTACGCCGATGTAGGTATGGGGGTTGGTGCAATTGTTGTAGGTCTTGCATCTATCGTTATTGGTGAAGTAATACTTCATAAAAGGATATCCTTTGCTGCCAAATTAATCTCTATTGTGATAGGATCCGTTATCTATCGAATCATTATCGCAGTAGTTCTTCAATTAGGCTTAAATACAAATGATATGAAGTTGTTAACAGCAATTATTGTTACCATTGCACTTTCTGTTCCTGTATTAAAAAAGAATAAGACGAAAGTTGTTAGAGAGGGGGAAGTCTAATATGCTGCAAATTTCTAATTTATATAAAACTTTTAATGCAAATACAATTAATGAAAAGCAGGTATTAAATGGTGTGAATCTGCAACTTACTCCCGGTGATTTTGTTACAATTATCGGAGGTAACGGTGCCGGTAAATCTACTATGCTGAATATGATTGCCGGAGTTCACTTCCCGGATGAAGGTTCTCTTGTATTAGATGGAATCGATATTACCCTTCTCCCTGAATATGTTAGGGCACAGTATCTTGGCAGGGTATTTCAGGATCCTATGATGGGAACAGCTGCTGATATGGAGATTGAAGAAAATCTTGCACTGGCTTACCGAAGAGGCAAGAAGCGTGGATTTCGCTGGGGAATTACGAAAGAAGAGAAAGAATTGTATGTTGAAAAGTTAAAAACTTTAGACCTAGGACTGGAAACAAGACTAACTTCAAAAGTTGGTTTATTATCCGGAGGCCAAAGACAGGCTTTAACGTTGCTTATGGCAACGCTGCAAAAGCCTAAATTATTACTTCTTGATGAACATACAGCAGCCCTTGATCCAAAGACTGCAGGAAAAGTACTTGAACTAACAGATCAGATTATTCGGGCAAATTCATTAACTGCATTAATGGTAACTCATAATATGAAAAATGCAATACAATATGGCAATCGTCTTATTATGATGCATCAGGGTAAAATAATCTATGATGTTGCAGGGGAAGAGAAGAAGAATCTGCAAGTGACAGATTTACTAAGTAAATTTGAAATAGCCAGTGGAGAAGAATTTGCCAATGACCGAATGATTTTATCATAGAATAGTAAGAACTGTATAGAATTGTATGTATTTACCATAAAACTTGTGAAAATTTAGACTTTACAGCGACAAAATGAATAAAAATAAAAAAACTATATCCATAAATGTCTATTTATGATATAATATGTCATTGTTTGCGATTTTAATTATGTAAACATTAAATAGCTGACTTTGCAAAACTTTTTCATGAGCTGACTGCCTAAAGCAGTGATTTGTGTAATTTTTATGGAGGATAAATTACAATGAGATTTCTATCAGTGAATCAGCTGGTACCAGGTACTCGGCTTGCAAGACCCTTATACGGAGCCGGAGGCTCAATTCTTTTAAGGGAGAACTTTGAATTAACGGAATCGATTATATGCAGGTTAAAAGGCTTGGGATATAATGGGGTTTATGTAAATGACGAAATATCGGAAGGTATTGTGATTCAGGATGTCGTAGATGAGAAATTGCGTATTGAAACTGCGAACAGGCTGGAAGATATTTTAAAAAATAATGGTAATATAGAAGATATGCAGCCTTTAGTTTCTGAAGTTGTAGACAGTATAATTGACAACTCGGATATTATAATAAATATGAATCGGCTTAGCGGTCATCATAAATATACCTATTTACATAGTGTAAATGTAGGTATTTTATCCATAGGAATTGGAGTGAAATTAGAATACAATAGAGATAAGCTAATTGAATTAGGTATGTCCGGCATGCTACATGATATCGGGAAAAAACATGTTCCGATTGATATTCTTGATAAAAGTGGTACGCTTTCAAAAGAAGAATTTCAAGTAATTCAGACACATCCTGAGCGTGGATACAAGATGTTGAACAATGCTTATAACCTAAGCAGTGTAACAAAAGTAGGAGTATTGCAGCACCATGAGAGATTTGATGGTTCCGGATATCCCAACGGGTTAAAAGGTCATGAAATATCCATGTTTGGAAGAATTATCGCTGTCTCAGACACTTATGATGCCATGACTTCTGACAGAGCGTATCATAAAGCCAGTCAACCTTCTGAAGTGATTGAATATTTATTCGGAAATGGAAATCAGCGATACGACCTTAGAATTGTAGATTATTTTTCGAAGTGTATAGCCGTATATCCAATTGGTTCCTGCGTTGAATTAAGTGATGGAACCCAGGGAATTGTTTTAAAGAATCATATGGATAGTGTATTGAGGCCCGTGATCAGAAACATTCAGAATAAACAGATTATAGATCTTAAAAATGACATAAATTACTTGGGTATTTGCATTACCGGATTGATGCAATAGTTTATTAAAATAAATAAATATTTACATAATGAATGGCGAATAATATTACATAATGAATGGCGAATAATATCACCTAATGAATGGAGTATAATATTATTGACAAATAATATTATGGCTGTTATGATGATATCAACATGGCAAAGGTGTTCATTTATGATGCACCTTTGCTTTTTTCATCGACATTTGACTATAAAAATAAAGGAGCGATAGATTATGAATCATTATACAAAGCAAGATATTATGAGAATGGTGGAAGAAGAGGATGTACAATTCATAAGGCTACAATTTACCGATATCTTTGGTAATTTGAAGAATGTTGCTATAACAACAAGTCAGTTAGAAAAAGCTTTAGATAATAGATGTATGTTTGATGGATCTTCCATTGAAGGATATGTACGTGTTGAAGAATCTGATATGTATTTATATCCTGACTTAGATACCTTCGAAATCTTCCCTTGGAGACCCCAACAGGGAAAAGTTGCAAGATTTCTATGTGATGTCTATTGCCCTGATGGGACTGCATTTGAAGGAGACCCAAGACAAATATTAAAAAGAGTGATTAATGAGGCAAAGGAACTTGGATATACTTTTGACGTAGGTCCTGAATGTGAATTTTTCTTATTTGACTTAAAAGAAAATGGCGAACCATCCTGTAATTCTGCAGAAAGAGGTGGATATTTTGATGTTGCACCTTTAGATTTCGGAGAAAATGCAAGACGAGAAATGGTTTTAACATTAGAAGATATGGGATTTAAGATAGAAGCATCTCATCATGAAGTTGCGCCTGCACAGCATGAGATAGCATTTGGTTATGAAGACGCTTTAAAAATAGCAGATAATATTATGACATTTCGTCTGGTAGCTCGTACCGTGGCAAAAAGACATGGCTTACATGCTACGTTTATGCCAAAACCTAAATTTGGCATAAATGGTTCTGGTATGCATATAAATATGTCCCTGAAAAAGGATGGAGTTAATATATTCCATGATCCTTCAGACAAATTAGGCTTAAGTAAAGAAGCATATTATTTTATTGCAGGTATCATGAAACACATTAATGGCATGACATCTATTTTAAATCCTTTGGTTAATTCCTATAAACGTCTGGTTCCAGGCTATGAAGCACCTGTATATGTGGCTTGGTCTGCGAAAAACAGAAGTCCGTTAATTCGTATCCCTGCAGAGAGAGGTACGGGTACAAGAATAGAATTAAGAAGTCCTGATCCATCAGCGAATCCATACCTTACGCTGGCAGTGTGCCTTGCTGCCGGTCTGGATGGTATTAAGAATAAACTGACGCCTCCGGATAGTATTGATAAGAATATATTTGCCATGTCGAAAGAAGAAAAAGAATCCGTGGGAATCAAGAGTCTTCCTGCGAATCTGGAAGAAGCGATCAAAGAACTTGAAATGAGTGAATTTATAAAGAGTGTACTTGGTGCACATACTTCAAAGAGATACATTGAATCTAAGAAGGAAGAATGGAATCGTTATATGATTCAGATTACCAAGTGGGAGTTAGAAGAATACCTTCATCGTATTTAATAATGTATTTATGATTTTTGCTTGTAAATGAATACATTTTAAATAGATGGAGGTGATTAGATGTGTTAAGTATTATTGTAGCTTTTCCAAAAATGGAAGATGCCAAAAATATCAAAAATGCACTTATCCGAAATGGATTTGAGGTAAACGCTACCTGTACTACAGGAGCGCAGACCATTGGAATCGCTAATGAACTTGATGGCGGCATTGTCGTGAGTGGATACCGTTTTACAGATATGCATTACTATGAACTAAATAATTATCTCCCTAAGGGATTTGAAATGTTATTGGTTGCTTCTGCAGCCAGAATGGATGAATGTTCGGCTAATAATATAATTTGTCTTAGCATGCCAATAAAAATGCAAGATTTAATCAATACCATTCAAATGATGAGCTATAATTATAATAAGAGAAAGAAAAAAGAGAAAGAAAAACCCAAGATTCGTTCGGAAGAAGAAAAAGCGGTTATATATAAAGCAAAAGCTCTCCTAATGGAGCGAAACAACATGTCTGAAGAAGAAGCACATCGATATATACAGAAAAACAGTATGGATAGTGGTACAAATATGGTAGAAATGGCTGAAATGATATTAAGTATGATGTAATATAATGTACTGACTTTATTTAGGCAAAGTGGTGTAAAGCATGTAGCAGGGTTAATTCTTAAGACCTGATTAACTGGCTATTGCTGATCCCTTTGTAATATGGGTTGGTACATTATTTTTATGAACTAGTGCTTTACCCTATAATAAATATTTGCTATAATAATCTAAGAAAATCAACTGTAATTATAAGGAAAGGCAAGGTTACGGATATGAAATTTACTAAGATGCATGGATGTGGAAATGATTATGTTTATATTAACTCATTTATAGAAAAAGTGGAGAATCCAGAGGAAGCTGCACGTATATTAAGCGATAGACATTTTGGAATCGGATCCGATGGGTTAATCTTAATTAAACCTTCTGAACAGGCAGATTTTTTTATGGATATGTATAATGCAGACGGTTCTGCATCTCCCATGTGCGGCAATGGAATACGTTGTGTCGCAAAATATGTATATGATCATGGTATGACAGATAAAAAACAGATATCCATTGAAACCGGAGCAGGAATTAAATATCTGGACTTAAAAGTGGTGAATCAAAAGGTAGAAGAAGTGACGGTTGATATGGGAAGCCCTATTACAGATCCTAAACTGATACCAGTGCAGAGTGAAGAGGATCAGATAATTGCTAAGCCTATCACAGTAGGCGGAACCTATTATGAAATAACTTGTGTTTCTATGGGAAACCCACACGCAGTTGTATTTGTTGAAGATACGAAAGCGATAGATATAGAGAAAATAGGACCTTTATTTGAAAATCATGTAATGTTTCCTAAGAGAACCAATACAGAATTTATTCATGTGATAGACAGGAATACAATAGATATGAGGGTATGGGAACGAGGTTCCGGTGAGACTCTGGCTTGTGGAACCGGCGCTTGTGCCAGTGTATATGCATGTATTTTAAACGGATTTACAGAGGATCAGGTTACGGTTAAGCTGCTAGGCGGAGAATTAAAGATAGTATATGACAGAGAAAAGAATACTATTTTTATGACAGGACCAGCTGTGACTGTATTCCAGGGTGAAACTGAAATATAAAAAACTAAATGAAATGAAAAAAGAATAAGGAGAACAATAAGATGTTTAAAATTAATGAAAATTATTTAAAATTACCAGGAAGTTATTTATTTTCAGATATTGCAAAAAAAGTAAGAGCATTTACAGAGGCGAATCCGGATAAAAAGATTATTCGTTTAGGAATTGGTGACGTTACCTTACCTCTAGCTCCTGCTATTATCGAAGCGTTACACGCTGCTACAGATGAGATGGCAACTAAGGAAACCTTTAAAGGATATGCACCGGATTTAGGTTATGAGTTTTTAAGAACTACCATAGCAGAACATGACTTTAAATCAAGAGGTGTAGATATCGCAATTGATGAAATTTTTGTCAGTGATGGTGCTAAGAGTGACTCCGGTAACATTGGTGATATCTTTGATGTAGATAATAAAATTGCAGTATGTGACCCAGTGTATCCGGTTTATGTTGATACCAATGTCATGGCTGGAAGAACAGGAGAATATAGCCCTGCACTTGGTAAATGGAGTAATGTAATTTACATGCCATGTACAAAAGAAACTAATTTTGCTCCAGAGCTTCCGAAAGAAACTCCGGATATTATCTATTTATGTTTTCCGAATAATCCAACCGGCTCAACAATTAATAAGAGTGAATTACAAAAATGGGTTGACTATGCCAATAAAGTTGGGGCAGTTATTATCTATGATGCTGCCTATGAAGCATATATTTCTGAAGAAGATGTTCCACACAGTATCTACGAATGTGAAGGTGCTAAATCCTGTGCTATTGAACTTCGTAGCTTTTCTAAAAATGCCGGCTTTACCGGAACAAGACTTGGTTTTACTGTTATACCAAAAGAATTAAAGAGCAGCGATGGAGTAATGCTTAATAGTCTTTGGGCAAGACGACATGGTACTAAATTCAATGGTGCTCCTTATATTACCCAGGTGGCTGGTGCAGCTGTGTATTCAGAGGAAGGTAAAAAACAGACAAGAGAGCAAATTGCTTACTATATGAAAAATGCAAAGGTTATAAAAGAAGGACTAGAGGCTGCTGGATACACAGTATCCGGAGGTGTAAACGCTCCTTATATCTGGTTGAAAACTCCTAGCACTATGACATCCTGGGAATTCTTTGATTACCTTCTAAAAGAAGCGAATGTAGTTGGTACTCCTGGATCAGGATTTGGTCCTAGTGGAGAGGGATACTTTAGACTTACAGCATTTGGAACGTATGAAAATACATTAGAAGCAATTGAGAGAATTAAGAAACTATAGTTGAAAGAGTCTGGCAAGCCAGACTCTTTCTTGGCATAAGTAATTAAGAACTGAATAAAATACAATAACAAGGCAATGATACGATAAATAGGATTTG
>JAQZAX010000076.1 GCA_029239455.1 Anaerocolumna sp. | reverse complement strand
CATACTGTCTTACATAATCACTTAATGTACTTTCATAAGTGATTACCTGATTCTCTTTCGGGTAAACCATCCCCAGTTCGTTTGTTGCAACTTTATAAATATAATTTAAATCAAGGGAAGTGTCAATCTCTGATAGTGCTGCTCGGTTTTGGTTCTCAAGTTTAACCAACTCGCTTTCTAGGGTCGCTGCTTTTTTCTCCATTCGAGTGATATTACTCTGCACACCCAGATACTCAATGCAGGTATAAAGTGTAATGGTTACTGCTATAGCAAAGAACAAGAATGAAAATATATCCATACTAATATTTGCTTTTTTTCTTTTGCGAGTTTCTCTTCTTGGTTGCTCTCTTCTTAATGGAACTTCTTCCACCTGGTAATCAGGAACAGCCTGAAGGTTTCTAGCAGTATTCCCTTCTACATAGTATGTTTTTCTAATGTTATTCTTTTGATAGTTTTTCATACCATTTCCCCCCGATTATAATCAATGTCGTTCAAACACTCTAAGCTTTGAACTTTTTGCCCTTTTATTTTCTTCGATCTCCTCTTCCGATGGAATCATAGGCTTTTTGGTGATAACTGTTCCTTTTGATTTATTCCCGCATACGCATACCGGAAAGCTAGGTGGGCAGGTACATGGGTTTTCATTGTTTTTAAATTTGCTTTTTACTATTCTGTCTTCTAGTGAATGGAAGGTAATGATACATAATCTTCCGTCTTCCGCCAATAAATTTATCATGTCATCCAAAGATTGATTTAGGACATCTAATTCCTTATTTAGTTCAATTCTTATGGCTTGAAATGTTTTTTTAGCCGGATGCCCGGTATTCATTCTAACCTTCATAGGGATTGCCGCTTTAATTGCTTCTGTCAGGTCGTCAGTCATCTCAAGGGGTTTTTCCTTTCGCATTCTTACAATATGCTTGGCTATATTCTTAGCAAATTTATCTTCCCCATAGTCTCTAATAATTCGGTATAAATCAAATTCACTATAGTTATTTACAATATCTTTGGCCGTGATATTATTCCTTGTATCCATTCGCATATCAAGCGGTGCATTCTCCCGATAAGAAAAACCTCTTTCGGGTGTATCTAACTGATAAGAGGAAACTCCTAAATCAAGTAATATCCCATCTACTTTACTGATATTAAGATTATTTAGCACCTCTTTTATATTACAGTAGTTGCTTCTTACAATCGTAACTTTATCTTTAAATTCTTTTAGTCTCTCACCTGCGGCTCTGATTGCATCTTCATCCTGATCAATTCCAATCAGTCTTCCACTTTCTCCTAGTCTCTTACATATCTCATAAGAGTGGCCTCCGCCTCCTAAAGTGCCATCAACATAAATGCCGTCTGGCTTTATCTTTAGCATTTCAATTGTTTCATCTAATAGTACTGATTTGTGACTAAAATTAATATTTCCAGTAGTGTCCAATCTTCTTCCCCCTAAAAGCTTAATCCAAACTCTGACATATGTTCAGCGATTTGGTCCATGTCGCCGTAATCGTTATTACTATCCCAGCGCTCTTTGCTCCAGATTTCAATTTTGGTTAAAACACCAACAAATACGATGTCTTTCTCTAAAGCTGCCTGTTCACGAAGTTTTGTAGGTATTAAAATTCTTCCCTGCTTGTCCACTTCGCAAGTAGCTGCTCCTGCCATAAAGTAACGTTGTAACTGTCTGGCTTCTTTACTACCTGGGAGATCTTTTAATTGTGTGATAAAGTTTAGCCATTCGTCATTAGGATATACAAATAGGCATCCATCTAAACCTTGTGTAACAACAAATTCGTCACCTAAGGTTTCTCTGAACTTTGAAGGAATTATGATTCTTCCTTTTGCATCTATTGTATGATTGTGTTCTCCCATGAACATTGGCTTCACCACCTTTTAACCACTTGGCACCACTTTACACCACTTTTCACCACTTATGAAGATATTTTATCTTAGTTTTGGGAATTTATCAAGCATTTCTGCACAAAAAAAATACAAGCTCCACTTGAGACAAGTGGTGACTTGTATTTTAAAAAATTATATCACACAATATATAGTGTCATTAATAAAAATCGAACAAAATATGTCAATATATAGTCAAAAAGACTGTTTTAGGAAATTAGTCCTATATTTCTATTGGGTACTACTCTTATTTTTTTCCAATACCCATTCTTTTATAAACAATAATACCCGTTGAGGCGATTACTAATACTGCGGATAAAAGCTGAGAGACTGCAAATGGAGTTCCCCATAAAAATAATTGGTCTGTACGAAGTCCCTCTATCCATACTCTGCCTAGTCCATAACCTACTAGATATAAAAGAAATACTTCACCGTTAAATTTCTTATGTTTTGAGTATAAAATTAATAAGAAAAGTACGCACAAATTCCATACCGATTCATATAAAAATGTTGGATGGACCTGAATATAGGATAGACCATCTACTGTTACAACTTTTTCACGTATTTCAATAATTCTTTGTAATGCATCTGGTTTATCAGCATATCTGGCAGTTAAGTTTTCAATAGAAGTAGTATAATCACTGCTTACATCCCTGAGGTCTAACTGCATTGCAAACAATCCGTTGGTATACTTGCCAAAAGCCTCTCGATTAAAGAAATTTCCCCATCTTCCGATACTCTGTCCTAAGATTAAACCTAAAGAACCGGTATCTGCCAATAATCCAAAGGACATCTTTTTTATTTTAGAATAAACGAATGCTGTAATAACAGCGGCAATAACGCCACCGTAGATTGCCAGTCCTCCGTTCCTGGTATTAAAGATCTCCAATAAATTATTCTTATATAGATCCCAGTCAAAAATCACATAATATAGTCTAGCTCCAATTACAGATATGATTATGGCATATAATGCAAAGTCCAGATATAAATCAGTATTTTGCCCCGTACGCTTTGCCTGCCATTGGGATATTAAATACCCTGCAATCATTCCGCATGCTATTATCATACCATAATAAGCTATCCTAAAACCGAAAACAGTAATAAATGAGCCAATATCCGCCAGATCAATTCCTAAATTAGGAAACTTTATGCTAGTACCTGCACTTAATGTCATATCTGTTCCCCCACTTTCTAAACATTAAATCGGAATAGAACTACATCGCCGTCTTGAACAACATATTCTTTTCCTTCCGAACGCACAAGTCCTTTATCTTTCGCGGCATTATAACTTCCGCATTCCGTCAGATTGTCATAGTTTACAATTTCAGCACGGATAAATCCTCTTTCAAAATCAGAATGGATCTTACCAGCTGCCTGTGGAGCTTTCGTTCCTTTCGTAATGGTCCAGGCTTTTGTTTCTTTTGGTCCCGCGGTTAGGTAGCTGATTAAGCCAAGGATACCATAACTTGCACGAATTAGTTTTTCTAATCCGGATTCACTTAATCCTAGTTCTTCTAAGAACATCTTCTTTTCATCTTCTTCAAGTTCTGCAATTTCCTGTTCAATCTGAGCGCAGATTACAAATACTTCGGAATGTTCTTTTTCTGCAAACTCACGCACCTGTTTTACATATTCGTTGGATACGCCGTCATCAGCAAGATCATCTTCTTTTACGTTGGCAGCATAAATAACCGGTTTATAAGTAAGTAGATGATAGCCATCTAATAAAGCGTTTTCTTCTTCATCGTCTGTAGTAAAGCTCTTTGCCATATTACCATTTTCTAAATGTGTCTTTAATCGCTCTAATAATTCTAATTCTTTGGCTAACGCTTTATCATTTTTTGCACCTTTTGATGTTCTGGCAATTCTTCTCTCTAGCATCTCCATGTCAGAGAATATTAATTCAAGATTAATTGTTTCAATATCACGAAGAGGATTTACAGAACCATCCACATGAATTACATTGCTATCATCAAAACAACGAACTACATGTACAATTGCATCTACTTCTCTGATATTGGATAAAAACTGGTTTCCTAAACCTTCTCCTTTTGATGCACCTTTCACTAATCCCGCGATATCAACAAATTCAATAGCAGCCGGCACAACTTTCTCAGAATTATATAAATTACCTAATACCGTTAATCTCTCATCCTGTACCGGTACAATTCCAATATTAGGGTCTATGGTACAGAATGGATAATTGGCAGATTCCGCTCCTGCCTTGGTAAGTGAATTAAATAATGTGCTCTTTCCTACATTAGGTAAACCTACGATTCCTAACTTCATATGTGTCTTCCTCTCAATCTTTAGATTCCGTAATAATTAATATACCGGATTCAAATATTATATCAGCTTTATCAGCCATAACTTCATTACTAATCCCCAAACTAACCCCCATATACAGGTCTTTCTTATGCAATGGATATTTAAACCCTTCTAAAGTAACACCACCCACTACATCTGTAAAAGGAACTAAGGATACATAGGTTCCATACAATTCTTCTTTTCTTAAAGATGTATTCTTATTTATAAGATATAGCTTATTGTATTCATCTACGATATAAGCTTTCATGTTATAATTCAGGGTTAAACTAAGTAAATGTATATTTGCCAGAAGGTGGTCGATTCGTTTACCGGTAGCACCTAATAACACAATCTCCTCTGCTTCCAGTTTTATAGCTAATTCTATGGCAATCTGGGTATCGGTTTCATCTTTTTCCGGCTTTAATTTAATAAATTCTACCAGATTATCTTTATCCAGGCTATTATGATACTGCAGAAGCACTTCTCCTGGAACCGAATCAAAATCTCCAAGAATGTAATTGGGATAAAGTCCTAGTTCTAATGCATAAGCTAGTCCCCTATCTACTGCTATCACAGTGTCAAAATTCTGTTCCTTTACGTATTCTCTTGCAAACGCAGTAGAAAAATATCCACCGGTTATAATTAGCACATGCTTATTTTTCATTATATGCAAATACCTCTTTGAAGTCTTTTACATTCTTTTCTATATCTCCACGAAATACTGCCGTACCTGCTACAATCACATTGGCTCCGGCATCAATTACTTTCTGGACATTACTAGCAGATATACCGCCATCCACTTCTATATCGAACCTGCAGTGTTTTGCGTCTGCCATTTCTTTTAATGTTTTGATTTTATCTAAGGTAAATGGCAGAAACGATTGTCCGCCAAAACCAGGGTTAACGCTCATAATTAATACCATGTCAATATCATTTAACACATATTCTAAAACGGATAGTGGTGTGGCTGGATTTAAAGAAACTCCTGCCTTTACCCCTAGCTCTTTTATTTTAGCTATGGTGCGATTCAGATGTTTACAAGCTTCTACATGAACCGTAATAATATCTGCGCCGGCTTTCACAAAATCCTCCAGATAACGGATTGGTTCTTCAATCATTAAATGAACATCAAAAACCATACTGGTATATGGGCGAATAGACTGCATAATTGGTGCTCCAAAAGAAATGCTTGGTACAAAAATACCATCCATTACGTCAATATGAAGGTATTGTGCTCCTGCTTGTTCTACCTTTTTTACATTGTCTAGAAGATTAGCAAAATCTGCTGATAGAATAGATGGTGCCAGTTTTAACATAGTACTTCTCCTTTACCTTGGTAACTAATATTTCTTTTTACTCTTTAATTCTTCATATAGTTCCTTGTAATTATCGTATCGTATCCTACTGATACTGCCATTTTTCAAAGCCTCTTTCACTGCACAATCCGGTTCATTCAGGTGGATACACCCATGAAATCTGCATTGACCTTCATATGCCTTAAATTCTGTAAAATAATCTTTTAATTCATTCTGTTCCATATCCGTAATGTATAAAGAGCTAAAGCCAGGGGTATCCATAATAAATGTGTTATCTCCAGCAAAAAAAAGTTCAGAATGTCTGGTTGTATGCTTCCCTCTCTTTATCTTTTCACTTATTTTGCCTGTTTCCATATTAGCATCCGGTTTAATTACATTAATAATAGATGATTTACCAACACCAGATGGCCCTGCTAGAACTGTCGTTTTATTTCTCAATATGTCTTGCAGCTGCACTAGTCCATCCTTCGTATAGGTGCTGGTGAAAATCACCTGGTAACCACACTTCCCATAGGTATCTTGTAATAAATGAATTTTATCTTCGGAAGCGATATCTTTTTTATTAAAGCATATAACAGTTTCTACGTTTTGTCTTAACATTAGGATTAAAAAACGGTCAAGCAGATTTAGATTAGGTGCAGGATCAGACACTGCAAATATTATCAGTGCCTGATCAACATTGGCTACCGCCGGACGTATTAATTCATTCTGTCGTTCTAATATGTCTGTGATATTACCAATGTTACCTTCTTCATCTAAAATATCAATTTCCACATTATCTCCAACCAATGGTTTTAAATTCTGGTTGCGAAAAATGCCTTTTGCTTTGCATTCATATAGACCTAATTTGTCCACATGAACATAATAGAAACCCGCGATTCCTTTTAATATTTTACCCTGCATTCTTAATTCACCGGATTAAATTCAACAACCCAGGAAGTAGGATATTCCTCATATACTACCCATCCGCCATTTTCAGAAACAGCACCTTCCTGATATTCCTCTACCTGTCTTCCTACAAACATCCTAACAACACCATTGGAACCACTGTTGCTTGAAATATCATAGGCTTTCGGGAAGTCGTCATAACTCATGGTTCTCTGATCTACGGTAGTTAATTTACCATCCTGCTCAAGTTCAATAACAATACTGCCGCTTTCTCCCGAATACTCAAATGGATTTTCAACGGTAACACGACCTTTATAGGTTTGTGCATCAGCACCCAAACTTAAGGTAACACCCACGGAAGAACCCCGTTTAATTTTGCTGCCTTCACTAAAACTTTGATGCATGATGGTTCCTTCTTCATAAGAATCAGAATGATCATAATCAACGGTACCGAGTACTAAACCAACTTCACTAAGTTTTAGACTTGCTTCCTGGTCTGTCAAACCTAATAAATCCGGTACTGAAACATCGGAACTCTCTGGTCCGCTGCTCACAACGACTGTAACGGTATCTCCCTTAACTACCATTGTTCCTGATTCTCTGGCTGGAATTGTCTCAATAACTCTTCCTTCTTCAATTTCATCACTAAATGCAAAATCATGGGCTACGACTAATCCTGCTTCTTCCAAAATTGTTACTGCCTGACTATCTGTTAAATTATAAACATTTGGAATTTCAAATGCTTCCGGTCCAATACTTATAATCAGCTGAACATCCGCATCAGAATCAACTTCTGTGCCTGCCTTTGGATATTGCTCAATGACTTTATCTTTTTCCACTGTATCCGAATAATCTTCATCATAAGTTACACGCAATGTTTCCGAAACATCTTTGAGTGTATTTTGCGCATCCTCTAATGTCAGTCCTTCAACAGATGGAATATTTACTTTCGTAACTTCACCTTCTGTTTCTTCTGTTTCCGTAGTTTCCGTAAGTGTAGTTTCATCAGTAGGATTATTGTCCCCACTTCCTGAGAAGAAATTAAAGAATTTTGCAACAAAGAATATAATTAAAATAACTAATACGGCTGCCATGACTACAGTCCCAACTGTATAAATTTTCTCCATTCTGGGGTCCACATCATCTAGGTCTTCTTCTTCCTCTTTTACCGGAAGATTTTCTGTAATTCTACGCGGATCCGTGTTTTGAAATTCCCTGGATGTATCAATTCCCGCCGTATTGTATTTTGATGCATTTTTAATATGATTTACTTCATCTTCTGAAATGGTTATTGTAGGGGAATCACTGACAACTGCAGCTGGTATCACTACAAAATCTCCATTTGGATTAGAAATTGATTTCTTAAGATCTGTAATTAATTCGGAAGCACTAAGATATCTTCTCTCCGGCTTCTTTTGCATACATTTTTGAACTATCTTGTCTACGCTTAATGGAATAGAAGGATCTATATCTCTTAAAGGTTTTGCTTCTCCCTGAATGTGAAGCAGCGCAACGGAAACCGTGTTATCGCCGGCAAAGGGAACCTGACCGGTTAACATCTCATATATTGTGACACCTAGAGAATAGATATCACTTTTTTCGTCACTGTAACCGCCTCTGGCCTGTTCTGGGGACAGATAATGAACAGAACCCATAGCATTGGATGTGATTGTATTAGAAGTAGTAACTTTAGCAATTCCAAAATCAGTAACTTTTACTTTGCCTTCTCTTGAAATAATTATGTTCTGGGGTTTAATATCCCTATGGATAATGTGGTTCGAATGAGCTGCCTCCATACCCATTGCAATCTGGATTGCAATACCTACAGCTTCTTTTACCTCAAGTTTTCCTTTTCTCTCGATAAAATTCTTTAACGTAATTCCTTCCACTAATTCCATAACAATATAATGTAAGCCATGGTCATCACCTACATCATATACATTAACTATATTAGGATGGGACAATCCTGCTGCAGATTGTGCTTCCCCTCTGAATTTAGAAACAAAAGTTTTGTCATCACTATATTCCTGTTTTAAAATCTTGATAGCGACAAAACGATTTAGCCTATGGCATTTTGCCTTATAAACATCCGCCATTCCTCCGGAGCCTACTTTTTCTATTATTTCATAACGATCGCTTATAAACATTCCAGGTTTTATCATTGTCTCTCACCTCTTTCTACAGACTTACGAGTACAATGGAAATGTTATCACTTCCACCATTCTCATTTGCTTTCTCTACTAAATGAATAGCAGCAGTTTGAAGCTCCTTAGGATATTCTTTTACTATTTTCATAATCTCATTATCATCAACCATATTCGTAAGTCCATCCGAACATATTAACACAACATCATCTTGTTCTAAGTTTACTTCAAAATAGTCAGGAGTAACCGTCTTATTTGCACCTAGGGCTTTCGTAATAATGTTTTTATTGGGATGGAAACGCATATCTTCTCTTTCTATTTCACCAGTTTTTACCATTTCTTCTACAAGAGAATGATCTTCTGTTATCTGTTTTATCTCTTTCCCTATCACATATAATCTGCTGTCACCTATATTGGCAACATACAATATTCTATCAATAATGGTTGCCACAACAAATGTAGTTCCCATTCCTTCCAAATTCGTATTTACCTTGGCTTCCTCTAATAGCAAGTCATTGGTTCTTTGCATTGCTTCTGAAATCATACGGATGGGAGTGATTTGTTCACTTTCTCTTATCATTTTTGAAAATGCCTCTACACTAAACTTTGAGGCATAATCCCCCGCATTATGTCCGCCCATTCCGTCAGCAACAATAAACAGATTTGGAAGATTACCAACCGCGTCTTTTTCACAGAATACATAATCCTGATTCATCTTTCGCATCTTCCCTATATCCGTTATTGAATAAGATTGCATGCTTACACCTCCTAAAAGCTTGGTACTAAAGAATGTCAAATAAGATACTTAAACCCTGCCTCTTACTTACCTTGATCCATATAACTTTTGCGTAATTGCCCACAGGCAGCATTAATGTCAGTACCCATTTCTCTTCTTATAGTAACATTAATTCTGTTTTTTTCAAGTATATTTTTGAAATTTTGAATATACTTAGACTCTGACTGCCTGTAATTCCGCTCTTTTATGGGGTTTACGGGAATCAAATTCACATGGCAGTTAAGGCCCTTTATTCTGCTGCTAAGTTCTAAGGCATATTCCTTAGAATCGTTAACGCCTTCCACTAAACTATATTCAAAAGTTATTCTTCTTCCTGTCTTATCAAAATAATATTCACAGGCTTTTAACACCTCATCAATGGTGTATTTATTTGCAACTGGCATAAGTTCTTTACGAACAGTATCATTTGGAGCATGGAGTGAAATTGCTAAAGTAATCTGCAGATTTTCATGTGCTAATTCCTTTATCTTTTCTACCAAACCACAAGTTGATACCGTAATATTTCTCTGACTTATGTTAAGTCCGTTTTCATCTGAAATTATTTTTATAAACGTAAGTAAATTCTCCATATTATCCAGAGGTTCGCCGGTTCCCATTACAACAATATTCGAAACCCGCTCTCCTGAGAGTTTTTGAATCTTATAAATCTGGTCCAACATTTCGGAAGCGGATAGATTTCGCTCCAAACCTCCAATGGTAGATGCACAAAATTTACATCCCATTCTGCAGCCTACCTGGGAGGATATACATACCGAATTCCCATGATGATATTTCATTAACACACTTTCAATGACCCTGTCATCTGAAAGGCGGAATAAATACTTCGCTGTTTCACCCGCCGCGGATTCCAGCTTGTCAACCACAGTAAGATTTATCAATTCACAACGCTCTTTTAATTGTTCTCTGAGGCTTTTTGATAGGTTTGACATCTCATCAAAACTGTCTGCTAATTTTACATGCATCCAATCATAGATTTGCTTGCCGCGAAATGCTTTGTCGCCTAATTCAACCATTAGATTTTTAACTTCCTCTACCTGCAGAGATTTTATATCTATTTTATCCATATTTACACCCACCTCATATCGCAGGTTTACCTGCGATACTGCTTTTTTCTATTTGGCACTCTTTTTAAAACGTGCAATAAAAAATCCGTCTAAAGTATGAACTCCCGGCAGCAGCTGCATATAGCCGGCCTTTGTTGTTTCACTTCTTAAAGCCCCGGGAAGATATGCATCCATATCTTCTAATATATAGTTATAATGTTCTTTAAACCACAAGACATTGCCAATGTTTTCCTCTTTATTAACGGTACAGGTGCTATAGATCAATACTCCATTAGGTTTTACATACTTTTGAACCACATCTAGTATTTCCCTTTGAACCTGCACCAAATCATTCATCTTTTCTTTTGTCATATTGTATTTAATATCCGGTTTCTTCCCAATAATACCTAATCCTGAACAAGGAAGATCTGCTATTACGATATCAGCTTTTCCAATACTTTCTTTCTCCAGTTCCACCGCGTCCTGTACTTTTGTCCCAATATTCTTTAATTTAAGCCGCTTAATATTGTCATTGATAAGTGCAACTTTTCTTTCAGAAATATCCCTGGAATCTACGTGACCACTGTTCCCCATAATTTCTGCAACATGAAGGGATTTACCCCCGGGTGCTGCGCACACATCAATTACATAATCGCCCTGTTTTACGCCAGATACTGCCCCCACCAACATGGAACTTTCGTCCTGCACCAGAAATTGGCCGCTACGAAATGGTTCTAACTGCTCAAGATAATTATAATCCGATATTTTAAATGCATAAGGTAGATAAAATCCCTGGGAAACCGTAACTCCAGATTGCTCTAATGCAGTTTTTAACTCCGTCGGATTCGTCTGATTCAGGTTGCACCGAATGGAAGTTTTTTTATCTTCAAATGAGGCATCAAGCATTGCCTTCACCCCTTGAAATTTATACTGTTCCAGAAGATGCTTTATTAACCATTCAGGTACAGAATAGGTGATACTAAGAAACTTCACAGGTTCTTTTGTTTCCTCCGGATAGACTACTTTTTCCGGGAAACGAATGATATTTCGCAAAACACCGTTAACAAAACCGCTTAAACTGCCAAAACCTTTCTTCTTGGCAAGTTTAACTGCCTCGTTACAAGCAGCGGAATCTGGTACCTGATTCATATATTTAAATTGATATACACTCAAGCGAAGGAGATTTCTAATTACCGGCTTCATTTTATTTACTTTAACATTAGAGTAACAATTTATGATAAAATCCAAAGTAAGCAGTCGCTCGGTAGTACCTTCGCAGAGTCTGGTTATAAATGCTCTGTCCTGTTTTTCAAGTTCCTGGTACTGACCCAGCGTACGACTAAGTACCTGATGGCTAAAATTATTTTTTTCTACTATCTCCATTAATATTCCAAGTGCAATTTCTCTGGTATTACTATTAATGGTTTTAGTCACGGTTTCTTCCTCCAAATAAGATGACAAGTCTTAATAGTTGCAGAATCGACGCTGCTGCCGCTGCTACATAAGTTAATGCTGCTGCCCCTAACACTCTCTTCGTATGGGATATTTCTTCACTATATAGAATCCCTGATTCATCTAAAATACGAATTGCTCTGGAAGACGCATTAAATTCAACGGGCAGTGTTACCAGCTGAAATAATACAGCAAAAGAAAATAGAATAATTCCTAAATTAATTAAAGTCATTGAATTTCCCATAATTACTCCAAGAATAATTACCGGCCAGGCTATATTGGAGCCAAAGCTAGCTACAGGGACAATGGCAGAACGTAATTTTAAAGGAACATACCCATTACTATGCTGAATCGCATGACCACATTCATGGGCTGCTACACCGATTGCTGCAACCGATGTTCTTCCATATACCGTTTCAGATAGTCTTAATACTTTGCTTCTTGGATCATAATGATCTGTTAAATCACCTGCAATCTGCTGCACTGACACATCATAAATACCTGCTGAGTGAAGAATTCTCTCCGCAGCTTCAGCACCTGTCAAACCAGAAAGACTTCTAACTTTGGAATATTTGCCAAAGGTCATCTTTACTCTGGCAGATGCCGCTAAAGATAAAATTACACCT
>JAQZAX010000075.1 GCA_029239455.1 Anaerocolumna sp. | reverse complement strand
TATTAATTACATCTGGACTTATGGCGATTGCATTCTTTGGATTCTCCGGCTTAAATTTATAGGAGGAAATGAACATGAATTTATTTTCACTAATAGATAACTTAAGTGTTTTAAATAGCTTGCCTGCATTAAGCATTAATCTTTTAGGTGTAGGAAAGGCTACAGCTTTGGTTAGTATTGTAGGAGCAGCAATTGGTATTTTCCTAGGCGTTGCTGCTAAGAAATTCGAAGTAGAAGTTGACGAAAAAGAGCAGGAAGTCCGAGAACTTTTACCCGGTAATAACTGTGGAGCCTGTGGTTATGCAGGCTGTGACAGCATGGCACAAGCAATAGCAAAAGGTGAGGCTCCTGTAAATGGATGTCCGGTTGCCAATAGTGAAACACATGCTAAGATTGCTGAAGTCATGGGTACTTCTGCAGATGCTACCGATAAGAAGGTTGCATTTGTAAAATGTGCCGGTACTTGTGATAAAACAAAATTAAAATATAATTATTATGGAATTGATGATTGTAAAAAGGCTGCAGTTGCTCCTGGTGGCGGTCCAAAACAGTGTAACTACGGATGTACAGGTTTTGGTTCCTGTGTAAAAGTTTGCCAGTTTGATGCAATTCATGTAGTAGATGGTATTGCAATTGTAGATAAAGAAAAATGTACTTCATGCGGATTATGTATCGCAGAATGTCCAAAGAATCTTATTGAATTAGTTCCATATAATACAAATACTTTTGTTCGTTGTAATTCCAATGATAAAGGTAAAGATGTAAAAGCAGCATGTTCTATCGGATGTATTGCTTGTAAGATGTGTGAAAAGGCATGTCAGTTTGATGCAGTTCATGTAAATGATAATGTAGCTAAGATAGACTACAGCAAATGTACAAACTGTGGAGAATGTGCTAAGAAGTGTCCTACAAAAGTTATCTTATCTGAGTTAGTAAACAACACAGTAAATGAAGCAAAAGCAGTATAATGAATCGTACACAGCATAATTAATAAACTGGAAAATATATAATTATTATAGGGAAGTCGGGCTGTTGCAAACAACACAAAGTTTTGACCTTGCATTTTAACCGATGCAGGTATATACTTTGAAATTGTGGCAGCCCGCTTAATTTTCAGAGAAAGGATGGATGTATCTATGAAGAACTCAGTTGCAAGAAGAGTAGCAACTTATGGAATGTTAATTGCATTAGCTTTTATATTCAGCTTTGTAGAAACATTGATTCCTATTCCAATCCCTGTACCAATCCCCGGCATTAAACTGGGTTTAGCAAATATTGTCGTGCTGGTTGCACTTTTTTCTCTGGGAATTAAGGAAGCGTTTGTAATCTCTTGTGTAAGAATTATTTTATTGGGTTTTACCTTTGGTAACATGTTTAGCATTCTTTATAGCCTTGCCGGAGGTATTTTAAGCTGGATTATTATGAGTATTATGAAGAAAACAAAAGCATTTAGTATAGTTGGAGTCAGCATAGCGGGCGGAATTACTCATAATACTGGTCAGATTATTGTGGCTGCGATTGTATTTGAAACGGCAGGGATGGTTACCTATATACCGGTATTACTGGTTGCCGGAACAATAACAGGACTGCTGACAGGAATGCTTGGAGTTTCTTTATTGAAAATACATGGGAAATTATTTCGATAGGAAAGTATTGTATTAAGAGTTTATTGCAATAGAAGCAATTTCTTGTTTACTTCTTTCATAGTACCAGTTGTTTTTGTCAATAAAATAATATTTAATGTTAGATTGCATTATGTTTTCAATAGAACAATTTGTGCCATTTACATAATATTCTCCATGAAAGTCCGTATTTATCTGCAAACCCGCAGTACTAATCCACTGGGATAATTTTGATTCTTCTAGATAAACCGTATCAATATGAAAGGAATTCATTATATGCATGGGTGATAAAAGTATAACGGGAAAGCTTAGAATTAGTGTTACCTCTCCTGACTGTTCCAACACATACACTGCTCCAGGGATTCTATAGGTATCTACTTCTAAGTTGAAATAGAAATTATAATTTCCCATTACTATGGCAGTCACATCTGCGGTCAGTTCTTTCACCGTAGTAAGAAATTGCTTATGGTCCATTTGCAATATCATGCAGTTGCTTATTTGTTTTTTTAGTTCTGACCATATATAGTCATTTGTGATTTTTAATTTACCCACTATATAAAAATCACCATCCGGCAATGGATTGGTTGCTTTATATTGTTTAAATAAAATTAGTTCTTCCTTAAGTTTAAGGGCAGACAGGGTAGTAGTCAGTTCTGGATTTAAAATCTTAGTTTTTTTACCTGTCTTTTGTCTGAAATAAACCCAAGCTTTCTCGGTCATATTGTTTGTAATAACCTGCATTATTTTTCTTTCATAAAAAGGGACTTCTTCCCATTGATCGGCAATCCACATTTCAGCTTCCGACAGTTTTAATAAACTTCCCTCTAGTTTTCCTCCTTCTTCCTCATATATTGAAAAAAACCCGTCTTCCTCGCAGAACAAACTGTATCCCTTAAGTTCAGCTTTTGTTAATTCAATTTCTCTGTCAAACAATTCCTTTTGAACCATGGGATTTCTAAAAGTACCGTATGAAAAAAGTAAAAAATTCTTATTAGATGCATCCATCCGTTATTCCTTCCTTAGTGCAATAGCATAGTTTAGACAATCTAAATATTCGTTTTCAGTATTAATATTACTTATCATAGTATCTGGAAATATTGTATCGTTTAAAGGTATTTTTTTCACTCTGACCAATTTTAACATGCAATTTACTCTATGTTCGTTAGCTTGAATGGCATCATGAACGACTGGCAGAATGTTTCTACTATAAATTCCGCATAATGGCTGTGCCTGCCCTTGGGTTTCAATAAGAACTACATCATAATCCTGACAAAGGCACTGCTCTAAATAATAAACAAGCTCTTTTTTAAGAAAAGGCATATCAGTAGCACATACAAACATATATGGATTCTTGGAATGTCTCAGCAGCTGCCGAATTCCCTCTATGGGTCCATAATCTATATTTTCATCCATAACTGTTCTGCAAGATTCAGTAGTTTGAGATGTGGATACAGATACTAGAACATCCTTAAAGTCATTAAATTCTTCCAATAATATATTTAAAAAAGATTTATTATGTAAGAGCAGTTTGGATTTATCTCTGCCCATTCTTCTGCTTTTTCCCCCAGACAAGATACCTATACTTAGTTCCATATCAGCACCTCCTTAGCTAAAGACTAGCTTGTTCAATAAATAACTGAAATAATTTAATCCATTTAGGATTCTTATGGATTAACCTTTCAGGATGCCATTGCACACCTAAAACAAAAGGATGCTCTGTTGACTCAATTGCTTCTATAATTCCATCCATCGCTCTGGCTGTAACTTTAAAACCTTCCGGGACTGTTTTTATGGATTGATGATGCAGAGAATTGGTATTTAAAAATTCTTCTCCAAATATCTTATAAAGTGTGGAATCCTTTTCTACCTCTACCTGGTGTGATTCATACCAGTAAGGACATTCTTGAAAATGTTTAATTCTTTTATCTCTATTCACGCAGGTATCGATATCCTGATATAGGGAACCTCCATTGGCAACCGCCATACTTTGCAGCCCTCTGCATATGCCAAGAATGGGGAGATTCATTTCCATTGACTTTTTGATTATTTCAAATTCAAAAATATCCCTTTCCGGTGTCATATTCCAACCTAGCTTAAATCCATCTAAGGCCTCTTCGCCATAGGTATTGGGCAATATATCCTGCCCTCCGCTTATTAGAAACCCATCTATAACTTCACAATATCTATTATATTCTGAAAAGCTCTCCAATGCAGGCAAAATAAGTGGTATTCCACCTCCCGCGGCAACTGCTTCTGCATATTCCAGCCATAACTCAATTTTTCTCCCTTCTGCTACATGGGTTGATGTTATTCCGATGACAGGTTTCTTGCTCATAATACACCTCCTACAACGCTCTCACATTTACCCTGGTTTCGTAATAAGGCGTTCCATTTCCAACCTTAGATACCAGGCCTCTTGTCAGGACATTAACATTACGTCCTGTCTGCCCCCAGCCGCCCCGGTATATTACCACTAGGTCCTTCCTTAAAGATGGAATAAGTGCAGCTATACATCGAATGGAGCCAAATTGATTCTCTACAATACAAGTTTGTCCATTGCCTAGTCCTAACTTAGAGCCAACGTCGGCATTAAGTTTGATGGTAAGAAGTTCCGTTTGTTCGGTAAATGTCACCTCCGAACAAAGCCAGTCCTTGGGTGCAACGGACATAAGTTGAAACTGGTATTCCCTATCTCTTCCTTCTGGTAGATCAAATTCTTGTATTAATTGAAATTTCCCTGTTTCCGTGGGGAATTTTTTATCTATATAAGGCACTTTGGGAGCATCCGGATTCATAACACCAAGCTGAAAAATTTCATCTAAAGAAACTCCCTTTTCAATGGAAGGCTTCATAATAATTTCCAACCATTCATCGCGACTCTTTACGTAATCCTTCTCAAAAGGGAAGCGTTTACCTAATTCCATAAATATATCAAAATCAGATTTGCATTGACCTAAAGGTTCAATTGCAGGGTTAAGGGGTCCTATGAAGTCATGCCCATAAGAGGCAATAATATCCTTTTCCTCCAAAAAAGTAGTAGTAGGGAGAAATATATCTGCCAAAATTCCGGTATCATCCAGAAAATGTCCCGCAACTACCAAAAAAGGAATTTCTTCAAAAGCTTTTTTGGTCAGATTAGCATTTGGAACCATGGATACAGGATTGCCTGCAGTTACCATAGCCAGTTGTATTTTAGGAGTTGCGTTCCTTAATTCTTCACCAATTAACTGCATGTACATTTTTCTTCGACCTGGTTGTAGTGAGTCACCCCATACACTCCAGTCATATGGCGCATATTCCTCAAAACCCTGACTGACTCCCCCGCCGGATACACCAATGGAACCAGCTGTTGCACCTAGAGCATCAATAGAGCGCAATGTAGTATGCGCATACTCCCATCGATGTAATCCCCAGCCTAATACAAATGCCGTTGGCTTTTGTTCCATCAGCACCTTAGCCAATTGGTAGATTAGATTTTCTGAAACATCACATAAATCCGAATATTCTTTAATTGTATGGGAATATACTATATTTTTATAATCTTCATAATTGATGCAACAATGATATAAAAATTCTTTATCTTCTTTCCCTTGCTCATGTAAAATCCTCGACAAAGCCAAAGCTAAATAAGCATCTTTACCGGGCTTTGGTTTAATATGCATAGAGCAAAGAGGAGCTGTTTCTGTATCCACAGGGTCAATGAGAATTACCTGACCGCCTCTGTCCTTAATATCCTTCATAAAAGGAAGCAGATTGGTTCCGGTAGCCACCGGATTTCTCCCCCATAGAATCATGGAATTACTGTTTTTATAATCCCTAACATCATGGGAGATACGATTTCCAAAGTCTAAATCCTGGGAGGATTGTCCCGCACCGCCGCAAGTTGTCCCTTTTGTTATGGTAGTATTGCCAAGCAAATTAAAAAATCTTCGATTTACCAGTTTTAATGCTGACCTGGTACCAAATCCCTGATAGTATAGAATAGCTTCAGGTGATGTTTCCTTGCAGATTTTCTTCATTCTATCCGCAATCTCATCCAGAGCTTCCTCCCAGGTAATTTGTATAAATTCACCGTCTACTTTTTTCAATGGATATAAAATGCGCTCTTTATGGTACACTCTCTCTAAATAATGCTTGCATTTCACACAGGACTTTCCTCGGTTTATGGGATTATCTTTATTGCCTGTTAATTTTACGGCTTTTCCATCGACTACATGCACTAAAAGACCACAGGAGTTAGGACAATCTCTTGTACAGGTAGTTACAACTGTTTTATTTATTTCCATACTTTTAACCTCCTTTATTCTAAAAGTGCCTTTTTTAGTGACAGACAACCGCCTTGACACTGGCTTCCGAATAACTGACAGGATTTACAAGTACTTTTACTTGCAGTCCTCCGTAAGTCTTTTACCTGGCCGGCAAAATAGCCTAACAGATCTAATTCCCCGTCAAACTCCGTAATGTCTGGAATATTTACATGTTGCATAGGGATGCAGTAGGTTGCTGATAAATCCGTTTGAATGTCCATGGAAGGGTGGCAGATTCCTGTAAATTTCATGGATACCTCACGCATGTAATTTAGTGTATCACTATCAAAATAACATAAGGGAACACAGCAATCAAGACCGGTTTTGATACTTCTATTTTCACATTCCCTTACAAATTCCACAATATTACAAACTAAGGCTTTGGATTCTTCTAAGTTGAAGTAGTTATTGGCTTCCATAGGATTTGGCCTTGAGATATCATAACGAATGCTGGTAACCCCTAACTTTTCTGCACCTTCAAGAATATAGTCATAGCGGAGCATTCCTTTTGAGAAATTTTTTGAAAAAGATATTTTGGCCCCCAAGGTTTTTAATGCCATAAGGTTATCCTGCATTTTATTCCATAAGTCTTTTGTATACATAACAGGGTCATTGTAGTTAATTACAAAATTGGCAACCAAATCTGCCAAAGGCTCTCTCAAATCTTTATGAAACAGTCCATTGGTGAAGAGGACAGGGGCTACACCACATTTATTTAATCGCTCTAACATTTCAACCAGTTTTGGATGGGTAGTAGGTTCTCCTCCTAAAATCCCTAAAGAATATACCTTATGTTCTTCTAGCCAATTACATAATTTTTGAAAATTATCCTCTTGCAAATACATGGGATATTCGTTTCCAAATCCCCTAATAAAGCAGTAATCACAATTGAAATTACAATTATAGGTAATAAATAAGTTTAACATTGACTAAGTCCCCCACTTTGCATAAATTACGATGAGGTTGTTCCGAATTAAAATTCGAAACAACCTATACTGAATTAAAGATATAAAATAATTATAAAAGGCAGTTTTTTACCACCAGTTTGCCAGTAACATGTAACCCGGAATCCAACAAGTGAATACTCCAACAAGAATAGTTGACCAGGGAACTAATTTATCATTTAATTTAATTTTAGTTAATCCACCTGCAACCCAGTATAATAACCAGAGGGCTCCCCAAATCAACCATATTACTCCAAATCTTGTATCGCCACTTTGAAAAGAAAGATATGAGCTTGGAATTGTATTAAGTCCTACGAAAAAGCAATACCAAGCCAGTGGACCGCCATCTAATTTAAATAAATTAGTAAATCCAACAAACAAATAGGTAAAGCCAAATAGCATACTGGTTCCCACACCGTAAAAGGCGCCAATTTCCTGCCCTGTAAATACTGCATTCGCCAGATTAATAATATTTATGATTACATAAATACCACCTGTAAAAAAGTTCATAACTGCCAGTGCTTTAGAATCATATTTATTAATCATTCCTACACCGTTAATTAGTAGTACACAACCAACATAAATTAAACCAATACCTGTTGCCATTGTAATTCCTCCTTTTTAATTTCACAATTAGAATTTGATTGTTTTATATTCATAGGTACAGGGATTTTCATGACAGACATGCATAATTCCGTCTGTAGTGTCATAAATCATTGCAGCTATGGTTGTAAAAGCATCATTTTCCTCCTGACCATCAAAGCCATGTGCACATATACATCTTGGATAGTTCGTATGATTTGAGGTCAGCTTCTTTAATAGTTCAACATCGATTTTACCTAAATTATCTCTTAAGATTTTCGAACTTACCTGGTGTCTGACATAGGAACCGCCATGGGTTAACCAATTAGGAGTTTCATATTTTCTCATACATTCAGCCAGATAATGATTGGTATGAGCTATTGCGCCTTGGATAGGTAAAAGACTGTAATAACCGGCAGAAGTTTCGATACACCATGAGATACCTTCTTTGCAGGTTAATTGATAGTTAACCCCTGATGCTCTCTGTGTAAAAACAATTGCTCCAAAGGCATCACCTACTCTTATCGTACTAAGAGCTTTACGTATGATAAAGGGGTAAATAACGCCTTCCCTGGCATCATTTGCAACAAGCTTATTAATGGATACTGCAATTCCGTTAGAGTTCATACCATTTAACCCCAAAACGCCTGCCAAGGAATATACAATCTCATCCGGACCTTCTTTTGGATGTATTTTTAATATTACATTGTATTTACTATAGTACTTTTCCATATCAAAAGTTTGACCTACATAAGGCTTACCATCCTTAGTGGCTTCCGGTAACACGTTAAATGAGGTACAGCCCCATAATCTTGTACTAAGTAGTTTTGCTCCAAGTTCAGCAGGTCTTATATCTTCCAACTCTAAAAATGAATTTAGAAATACTATATCCTCAAGGGTAAGACCACTTCCATCGGCAATACCCTGAAGTTCCTCGTATAATTCAGCAGAATATTTTTTTAGGTATCCCATGTTTCTTCTGCAAAAGGCTAATAAAGTTTCCTTGTTTGCACTAACCAGAAGATTATGAATATGTAATTCAAAAGCTGTATTATAAAAGTCAAGGATTTTATCCTTAAGAAGGCTTCCATGTTGATAACCGATTTCGTAACTTGTTCCCTGTAGTTCAATTACAGGTATTTCCTTCATTTTGCCCATTTTATTCTTATCCTTCCTATAATCTTGGCTTTACCAATATTCTGTGTTAATTGTCAAATCCGAACATCAAGAGCCTGATACTTCGTTATATATAGAATTATTATAAAATCTCTCTGAATTCGGCAAGTTCCCAATCGGAAATGTAAGTCTTAAATTCCGGTGTTCCGTAATCAGAACAATTTTCTGCTGCAATTTTCATATCCCAATTCTTCATTGCTCTGACAAGTTTAACAAATTCAGAACCGTAAGCTTCTTGCAGTTCAACATCTTTATTAAATGCTTCTAATGATTCTTCCATTGTAGCAGGCAATTGTTGAATTGTACTATCGGCCCATACATCATGTCTGCACGCATCCGGTGGAGTTAATTTTTTCTTAAGTCCAAGCATAAGTGCAGTTAATGTGGAGAGTGTAGTTAAATAAGGGCTCGCTGCTGAACAATTAAGTCTGGTTTCAATGTGTGTACTGCTGCCTCTCACGCCCTTGACACGGATACCGACACTTCGGTTTTCAAGTCCCCAGGTAGCAGTAGTAGGAGCACATACGCCGGTGCGATATCTCTTATAGCAGTTTACGGTAGGTGCTGCAAAAATGGTATTTGCAGGTGCATGTTTCAGGATGCCGGCAATGGCATTTTTACATAGTTCAGATAAACCATCCGGATCACTGTCATCTCTAAATACATTTTCTCCGGTTATTTTATCAATGAGACTAATATGAACATGAGCACCTGAAGCACATTTATCTATCATTGGCTTAGTCATAAAAGTGGCCAAATATCCATGTTGTAAAGATATTTCCTTAATTGCATATTTAAAGGCTTGTGCTTCGTCAATGGCATCTAAGCCATCTCGATAGGTTAAATTAATTTCCTGCTGACCAGGTCCTTGTTCTGAATTCTGAGTAATTATCCGATACCCGCCATCCTGCAATTTATCCATTAGATCATACATATAATCAATATCAAAATTGTTGTACTGAGTTACAAATATAGGTTGGGAGCCATATGCTGGCTCTAGGGTTTCATTGTCAAATAAATAGAATTCAAATTCATATCCAAGCCTTACAATATAGCCCATTTGATCAAATTCTTTTAATAGATTTTTTAGCATTAATCTTGGAGTCTGCACAACCGGTGTGCCGTCATACCAATAGGGATCAACAATAATTCTTGCTGTATTTGGTACCCAGGGCAATACCTGGAATGTACTTAGATCCGGTATGGTACAAGCATCACCATAGGTTACTTCTGCACCTAAACCGGTATCAGGTGCACATCTTGTCTGAACGTCACAAGTTAAAATTCCGCCATAAAAATTTAGCCCACTTTCAATATAATGCTGGAAAAAACTAATTGGAACGGTTTTACTTCTTGGAACACCGTAGAGATCAAATTGTTCGAAACGCACATACTTAATATTATGTGCTTTAATCTGCTTGTCGATGTTTATTAAAATTGTAGAGTCTTTTGGGGATCTTTTGATTTTTGCCATTATTACTTCCTCCTTAGGTTTTATAAGCGATTTCGGACAACACAAAAACGGCTGTCAGAATATTACTGATGCCGTTTACTGGTATATATTTTTATTAGTAAAGCAACATCGGTAATTACATCCCCTTTGATGTTTCACTTGAAGTTATAATAGCCTACCTTTTCAAACTTTCAGCCATTGAATAATTAAAAATGTTTAAAGTTTTGATTAAATTATATTTTATAATTAACAAGTTTTGCTGATAACCTTTTATTTATAAAGTAGCTTAAATCAATACTAACGCCATAGGATTCTCCCCATGACGTTAGTATTGATTTATATATGAAATAAATTTATATAATTGCAGCAGGAAGTTCAATGTAAAATGCTGCACCACCCCCGGCTCTGTTTTCTGCCCAGATTTTTCCCTTATGCTGTTCAATTATCGTTTTACAAATATGTAGTCCCAAACCACAATTACCATTATTATATTCCCTTCTTATTCCTTGGTAAAATCTGTTAAAAATATTCTTGATATCCTCCGGAGCAATTCCTTTACCACTGTCTGCAACTAAGATTATTAAGTTTTTGTCTTGTGTAAATGCTCTTAATGTTATACTGTCTCCTTTTTTAGTATATCTGGTTGCATTCTCAATTATATTGTTTAATACCTGGACTATTCTGTTAATGTCTACCTTAACCTCAGGCAAATCAGGAAGAATTTCGTATTCAAATTTTCTCTCCGTATCACCGAAATAAAATTCTTGTTCATCACAAAAATCAAGTAATACCTGACTAAGATCTAATACTTCAAAATCTAGCTTCTGTGAAGTTTCTAATTTGGATAATTCAAACAAATCATTAATTAATCTGCTTAATGCATTTGAATTATTATGAATGCTTTCTGCATAATGCCTATAGTCTTCTTCTTTATTCTTTCCATCTATGATAGCTTCCGAATAGCCTATTATTTTAGTTAAAGGTGTTCTAAGTTCATGGGAAATATTTGCATAGAGATTAGAACGGCTATCCTCATTTTTTTGATGAACGGTAATATCAATTCCCATTTCCAACACTAATTCTGTTCCGTTATTATCGGTAAAAGGATAATCGTATACTCTGTAAATAGCTCCACTCTTATTGTCTCTATAAATCCAGATCTGAGGTTCTTTTGTTTCGAATACCCGGAAAGTCATACAGGTTTCGCAAGGTATGTCTCGTCCATGCATTACCTTATAGCATGGCTTCATATCGTATCCGCCATAACATTCATAAAATGTTTTATTGGCATATTTTATAGAATAGTCTTTATCTTGGAGATATACATAAGCAGGAATGCCATCAATCAAGGAAAACAAAAAGCTTCGTTCCTTTTCCAATCTGACTTGTGCTTCCATTATAAGGTTTTTCAAAAGATTATTTTCATTTTTCAAGTATTCAATTTCTTTATTTAACTGGTCATGGCTTTTGCACTGACCGACATCGTCTGCCATGGTTGATTCCTCCTTTATGTAAGCATATTACTAAAGAGCACCTTTGGTAGTAAATTTATATCCAACTCCCCACACATTTAGTATCATCTTGGGCTCATTGGGGTCTAATTCAATTTTTTCTCTCAGCTTCCGAATGTGTACCGTTACGGTTCTGCTATCTCCGGATGAATCATATCCCCATATTGTTTCGTACAAAAAGTCTTTATTATACACTCTATCTTCATTATTTGCAAAAAAAGTCAGTAAATCAAATTCCTTTGCAGTTAAGGTTAAAGGAATCTCCCTGCAATAAACCATTCTGGAATCAATATTAATAACTAAAGGTCCCGCCACTATTGAATAACTGCTTTTCGTAGTTTCTTTCATCACATCCTTAATAAATTCACTTCTTCTTAGCTGTGCTTTTACCCTGGCAACCAGTTCATTTACACTAAAGGGTTTGGTAACAAAATCATCAGCACCTAAACCTAAACCTAATACTTTATCCGATTCATCACCCTTAGCACTTATTATGGTAATCGGTGCTTTAGTTACCCGGCGTATCTGGCTGCAAAGGTCAAGACCATTGGCATCAGGTAAAAACACATCTAATAATATTAAATCTGGATCATTGGATTTTATGTAGTCCATTCCTTTTGTAGAATAGGGTGTGCAATATACGCTAAATCCTTCTCTCTTTAGATATTGACGCATCAGCTGCTGTAATTCTATATCATCTTCCACAATTAATATTTTCTTCATGACTTGCCTCCTAAACACAAAAATCCGACATAAGCTGACAGCTTTGTCGGATTTATTAACCACGTTCCAATTTTATATTCAATAATATACTATAATGTATTAGATATGTAAAGTGCCAATATAAATGCTTTATGGTAAGTGCCTTATAAAAAAAGGTTGATTTCTTGCATTAAAAATGTTATTATGGAGAATATCAAAAAAATATTGACGTACGTCATAGAGTATGATATATTAGACTAGCGATGGAAGAGGTCTTTTTTTTATGCCTAAAAATCCGTGTTCCCTATAT